>JBGFRR010000112.1:0-8252 GCA_041695045.1 Bacteroidota bacterium | reverse complement strand
CCGTTGACCGGCCATACTTTACAACTCTCGACTATGAACTATCAACTATCTACTGTAACTCCCTCTTCATCTCTCGCCACATCTTCTTTAAGTCTTCCGAGACCAGTTTCGTATCGCTGAGCACCGGTAGGAAGTTTGTATCGCCGTTCCAGCGCGGCACAAGGTGGAAGTGCACATGCTCTTCGATGCCCGCTCCGGCCACGCGCCCTAAGTTTGCGCCGAAGTTGAAGCCGTGCGGGCGGCTGAGGTTGCGGAGCGCCTTCATGCAACGAGCCGTGGCGTGCATCAGCTCGGCGTTGACCTCCGCCGAAAGGTCGGCAAACTCGGCCGTGTGACGATAGGGCACAATGAGCAGATGGCCGGCGTTGTAGGGAAAGAGATTCAGTACCACGTAGCAATGCTCGCCGCGCCAGGCGACAAGGTTCTTCTCATCCTTGCGGCTGCGGGCAATGCGGCAGAAGAGACACGGCTTCCCCTTCCGTGCATGCTTGAACGACTGAATATACGCCGAGCGCCAGGGAGAGAAGAGACGTTTCATGATGAAGGTTTGGGGTTTGGGGTTCGGGGTTGGAGTTCTGACGGTCAAGATTGTTCAAAGCAGTTCATCCAAATCGCGGCGATCTTTCTTCCGGCCTGTCCCCTTTTTACTTTCGATCAAGTCTCTTTTGCTGATAAACCACACGCGCTGTTTCCCGAAGCGAACGTGGACTCGACGCTTCCATGCTTCTGAAAAACTGACTCTGGAAATCGATGTCAGCAAATCAATTCTGAGCGGAGGATATCCGAGCTGAATCACATAGTCGGGTCGGAGAAGGTCTTCCACCGTAAGGCCGACGTTCCCAAAACCAAACTCATCAAGCGCCTTCATGAGTTTCTTGGCATTGGTCTTGGTTGTTGCAATAAAGACATCGATGTCGTCCGTGAATCTCGGATGAGCATGGATCGCAAATGCATACCCACCAATCACAAGATACCGTACTTCATTTTTGTTTAACAATGCGAAGAACTCTTCGAAGTCTCTTGGAATGTCGATTCTGCTTGGCATGAGGATTAAGTTTTGCCCAGCGTGTACGAAGATACTCAAGAACTACCAATTTGTATTCGAATGGTTGGCGACGCCAGAACGCTCTTACCTCATTATCCTGACGAGGGCTCGTCAAGCGATATCGTTTCATCGAAACCTTCATGCTGCTGCCTCGTTGCAACAACAATTACCTCCCATCCCCCAACAACACAATCCGGTCGCGACGGTGTTTCACATTCTTCGTCGCGTTCCGCGTATCGATCACCCGCTTCGCGTTGCTCACGATGAAGTCGTAGTCATACTGCGAATGGTCGGTCGTAATCAACACGCAGTCCGCGCTGCGAAGGAGCGCGCGGGTGAGCGGCTGCGAAGAGAGGTCGCGGCCGTCAACGCGAACATTCGGCACATAGGGGTCGTTGTAGGTGAGCGACCGCGCACCGTCCGCAAGCAAAAGCGCCATCACTTTCAGCGCCGGCGAGTGGCGGATGTCGTCCACGTCCTTCTTAAACGCTACACCGAGGAGGAGAATCTTCGCCTTCGCCATCGTTACGGGCATCATGCTGATTTCCCGCTGCACCATGCTTTTGACGTAGAAGGGCATGCTCTCGTTCGTCTCGGCGGCCAGGGCGATGAAGTTCGTCTGGAAATCATACTGCCGCGCGAGCCACGCGAGATAGTACGGGTCGACTAAAATGCAATGGCCGCCGATGCCGGGACCGGGATAGAACGGCATGTAGCCGAAAGGCTTCGTCGAGGCAGCGTCCACGGCTTCCCACACGTTGACGCCCCCCATCCGGTCGCAGAGTTGCGCAAGCTCGTTCACCAGCGCGATGTTGACACTGCGAAAAATGTTTTCGAGCAGTTTTTCCAACTCCGCCACGCGTGGGCTTGAAACGGGAATCGCCTTCACCACCACCTGCTCGGCGGCTAAACACGCAAGACGCGTGCACCGCTCCGTCACCCCGCCAACGACAATGGGCGTGTTGGCCGTCGTCCATCGTTTGTTGCCGGGGTCGATCCGCTCGGGCGAGAACGCAAGGTAGAAATCGGTTCCCACTGTCAGCCCCGACCGCTCAAGAATCGGCTGCACGTAGCCCTGGGTGGTATTCGGGAATGTGGTGCTCTTGAGCACAATCAGTTGTCCACGCCGCAGACGCGCGCCAAGTTCCCGCGCGGCGGCAAGAATTGCCGTGATGTCGGGGTCCTTGTGAGCGGTAAACGGCGTTGGAACACAGATGAACACGACATCCAGCTCCTCCACACCATCATAGTGCGTGACGGCTCTGAGCAGTTTGTTCTTGACTACGTCGCGCAGTCGCTTCCCGTCGACATCGCCGATGTAATTCTTCCCTGCATTGACCTGCTTCACTTTCGCCGGGTCGATGTCGATGCCGACAGTCGTGAAACCCTTCGCCGCATATTCCACGGCGAGCGGCAAGCCGACATAGCCGAGGCCGACCACACCCACCCGGGCTTTCTTCGTGATGATGCGTTGTTCGAGGGTCATACGTTACAGTTTGTGCCACTCTTGTCCAAACGAGACGCGAAAACCAGCACCCTCAAAATCGTCAGCGGTGTGCGGAGGCAAGATTCACGCGAAGGGGTTACGTTTCGGTGAATATGTGGACCGCATCGGGACGAGGATTTCGTTTGTCCACCGAAACTTATGGCACGCGGGGTGGCGCGTGAATCGTGCGTTACGATTTTGAGAAGATTTTCCCGCTCCAAAAACTAACAAAGGCGGGATCCCGTACCGGGACTTTGGTTACTTTCTTTCTCGGAAAGAAAGTAACAAATGGGTAAATGGTGTGGGGGGCTCAGCGCTAGAGACCCGGCCGAAAAGCTGAACCACCAAGACACAAAGACTCAAAGCGACACGCCTGCGTGCCGAAACGCCGCACTTCGGCGTGCAGGCACGAAGAAGTATAAAAACCAAAGCCTTACCTTTGTGCCTCTTCGTGCCCTGGTGACTTTGTGGTGAAAGTCGGGGTTTTCGGCCGCACCTCTAGAGCTGTAAGCGATTCAGCCTTTTTCGCGCCCATAGAGACCATTTGTCATATCTCCCACACTATTTTGGACAGCAGTGGTGCAGAGAGATTATGACTTGGGATAAAGTTTGAGTTTATCGGCAATTTCGCGGAGGTATCGCTTTACAACATCGAGCCGCGTCTTTGTGTGCCTAATGACACGCGTATTATCGACGGTCCAATAAAGATGCACAAGGACATTTCTGAAACGCGCAAGCTCCCCCATCTCCGAAGCGAGCTCGGCTGGAATGGCTCCCGCGTCGCGCAAGATGTCAAAACATCCTGCATAGCTCTCCGGCGTCTTTCCGTAGGATCGCACGCTCACGTGATTGCACATATCGATACATGCCTCCATCAGTACAACCCATTGGTACTTCAAATTCCCAAGACGATCCTGTGACCCAAGTATCTCATCATCCTGTCGCTGTGCGAGTGATTCGAGTTGTCCAAGAGCCTTGTGAGCTTCTCCGAGGAGGGTCATCAGTTTTTGCTCGTCGAACTCTCTCATAAAACTTCGCGCAGTTCCATGAACCACTGACGGCGTTTCGGCTCGAAGTCGAAAAATCGACTCCAGGAAATCGTGATGAAGTTGATGCGCACATCTTCGTCGCGATCCACCAGCAGAAGCCCCTTTGTGATTCTGTGTATGAGATGGTCGGGCGCCGTGTTCATCAGCACGACGTCAACGCGAGAACCGGTGAGCGTTACGAGTTCAGCGCTCATGCGGAGGGAGTACTGAAAGGGATCGACGGTGATACGATCAAGCGCGAGATAGAGCCCGACGTCGATATCGCGAAACGAATCCGACTCGGCAGCAGATCCGAAGAGGTAGGCAAAAACAATCTCCGGACGCTCGCTCAGAACTGCGCGGAGGGCGGGTTCGATCTCTTCCTTCTTGAGTTTCATAAACGAGAAGCGTTTGGCATTTCCGGAGTCGATCCTGAACCGGCGGAGGGGTAACACCCTCGACGGAGCCGGCTTACTCCGCCTCCACCTTCGCCTTCTCTGCGGCCGCGATAACTTTCTCGGCCTGCTCACGCGGCATTTCGTCGTAGTGCGAATGCCGCGACCGATAGACGCCGCGGCCCTGCGTCATCGAGCGAAGGATCGTCGAGTACTTATACAGCTCCGCCATCGGGACGAGCGCTTTGATTTTCTGGAACGGTCCTTCGGTTTCCATACCCAAAATTTTTCCGCGCCGGCCGGAGATGTCGCCCATCACGTCGCCCATGTATTCCTCCGGCACAACCACCTCGACGTCGTGAATCGGCTCCAGGAGAATCGGCTTTCCCTCCATGAATCCTTTCTTGAACGCCATCATGCCGGCGATCTTGAACGAGTGCTCGTCCGAATCGACCGAGTGGTACGAGCCGTCGAAGAGCGTTACGCGAACGTCGACCACTTCGTAGCCCGCGAGGACGCCTTTGTGCATCGTCTCCACAACACCCTTTTCGACGGCCGGAACGAACCGCCCGGGCACCACACCGCCGACAATGGCATCGACAAATTCAAACCCGCTCCCGCGCGGCAGCGGCTCAACCTTCAAATACACATGGCCGAACTGTCCTCGCCCGCCCGTTTGCTTCTTGTGTTTGTACTCCACGCTCGGCACGGTTGCTTTGACCGTCTCTTTGTACGGAATCTTCGGCTCGCCTAACTCGACGTCAACGCCGTAGCGTTCCTTGAACCGACGCGTAATAATGAGCAGGTGCAGTTCCCCCTGGCCGGCAATCACGGTCTGGCTGAGCTGCCCCTCAACCTGCACAACGAACGTCGGGTCCTCTTCGTGCAGCGCGTGGAGGCCGCTCGCAATTTTCTCTTCATCCCCTTTATTCTTCGAGACGATCGCCATGCGAATAACTGGCTCGGGAAATTCGATCGGCGGGAAGACAATCGGCAACGTCTTGCTGCTGAGCGTGTTGTTCGTGTGCGTGTCGCGCAACTTAACCACAGCCCCGATATCGCCGGCAACCACGCGAGCAACTTCCTTGCGGTCCTTGCCGTTCATGACGAACACCTGGCCTAAGCGCTCCAATTTGCCGGTGGACTCGTTCATCAAATCCATACCCCCCGTGATAGTACCGGAGTAGACACGGAAGTACGACAGCTCGCCGACATGCTGCTCGGAGACGGTCTTAAAGACGAACAGCGCCGGCTCGCCTTTGGGAGCGGGCCTCACCTCGACCTCGTGTTTGGTTTGCAGATTGGTTGCTTTCACCGGCCCACGGTCGATCGGCGAGGGTGCATACGAAGCGATGAAGTCTAACACCGGCGCAATGCCGATGTTGAGGTCCACAGCGGTGCAGAACACCGGGAACAGCTTGCGCGTGTTGAGCGCTCGACGCAGCCCTTCCCGCAGCTCTTTGTCGTGGAGGGTTCCATCCTCGAAGAACGTGTTCATCAGCTCTTCGTCGGTCTCGGCAATTTTCTCGATCAGCTCCTCGTGCAGCTGCTCGGCTTTCTGCTTGGCTTCATCGGGGATTTCGGTCTCGGTGAACTTGCCGCTGCTGTCGCGGTTGAAGGTGTACATCTTCATCTTCAACACATCGACGATCGAGTCGAACGGCAGGCCCTGATTGAGGGGAAACTGAACGACCGTCACGTCATGCCCGAAGCGTTCTCGGGCTGTGGCGACTGCGTGGTCGAAGTCGGCGTTCTCGTTGTTCAGCTTGTTCACGATGAACATCGTGGGGGTGTGGAGCTGCTTAGTGTAGTTCCAGACGATCTCGGTTCCGACTTCCGTCCCTTCGACAGCTTTGAGGACAACGACGGCAAGGTCGGAGACGCGCAGGGACGAGATCACCTCACCCGTAAAGTCGGAGTAGCCCGGCGTGTCGAGAATGTTCAGCTTATGGTCGCGCCAATCGGCATAGAGTAACGATGCGTTGATGGAGATGCGGCGTTCGATTTCGTCGGGATGGTAGTCGGAAACGGTGGAACCTTCTTCAACGTGGCCGAGGCGGGTGGTGGTTTTGGAGGTAAAGAGAATACATTCGGCGAGCGTCGTCTTCCCCGAGCCTCCGTGTCCGATGAGTGCAAGGTTGCGGATGCGCTCGGGGGGATATTCCTTCAATTGTGCATGTGCCACAGTTTCATCTCCTTAACAATGCCAGGTGAAGAGTGGAGAGGAGGGTTGTGCGTGTTGACCGTAACGCAGGTTCATCGTTGAAGTGCGTACACCATCGCAGGCGAGCAGTCGCCCTTGCTCCCGCAGTGCGCTCAACGGTTACCGTCGGGCGCCGCGCAGCCCATCGAACCACGCAAGGACGGCGTTCACTACACCGCTGAAGGCGGATGTAAGCCGGAAGACCGGCTCTTCCAGCCAGCGCTGCACTTTTTCTTCAAACTCGACGACATTGTCGGCAGCAACCTTGATCGACTCTAACGCTCCGCGCAACAACTCCGCCTGTTCCTCGACCTTGGTTGTGAACGACCGCAACCGGTCGGTGATGGCCTCGAGGTTCTGCAGCACCGGTTTGGCGTGCAGGTTAAAATCACTCAGGGCACGGTGCAGCGCTGTGAGGACGTCTCGCACCTGCACCAAGACCACAATCAGGTAGATGCAGAGCGCGGAGATGCTCACGTAGGCAACGAGCTGTGCAACGTTCAGGAGGTCATTCACGCCGTTGTTCCTCGGTTGTGTGGTTTGTTCGAGCGACTCGTGCCGCTCCCACTAAGTAATCTTGCTAGTTGTGATAAAATTCGTACAACTGGGAGAGAGTCCCGCCCGAAAGGCGGGATGCCGAAGGAATACAAGATTATTTAACTGCTATGAAAATACTTTCTCCTTATTCCCACGCTCTGCGTGGGAATAGACTTGCAGACGCTCAGCGTCGTTCTGCATTCCGACGCGGAGCGTCGGAACGAGAAAAAATGAACTTATTTGGGTAGGCGCAACCCTCAGGTTGCGTTTTCAACCAATTATCGCAGACTCAAGCCCGCCTGCCGAACCGCATCGGCGTCTGTGGTTACCAATTGCGCCTGAATGTTTCAGAAGTTTCAGATTATGTATTTGGTACGGCATTAACTGCCGCGCGGTGCATCGCCCTGCACTTTGCCTTTGGCGTCCGAGAGGATGCGCTCGGCGTCGCCTAACAGTGTTTCAGCCTGCTTGCGGGCATCGCTGATGACGTTTTCCGACCGCTTCTTCCCCTCGTTGATGATCTCCACCGCCTTACTGCGCGCTCGTGCGAGGTACTCTTCTGCATCATCGATGAGTTTACCGGACTTGTCCCGGATATCCCGCCGGAGCTCTTTGCCGCTCTTCGGCGCATACAGAAGCGCTACCACCGCTCCGACAAGGCTCCCGGCCACAAAGCCGATGAGTAAGCCTTTTGCCATTCCATCATTCTCGTGTGCCATATTCCCTCCTGACAAAAAACATTGTGAACCATTAAAAACATAGAAAATTAGTCGAAAAGAAACAAGCAAAACGAAGGCTTACAGGATGGGAAGCTCCGGTTTCCCGGCATCGACCCATGCCGTGTACCAATAGCTCGCCACACGGCGGATGCTGTCCTTCATTCGTTGACGGACGATGTGCCCGACGAGCTGATAGTATCGGTCGTAGTAAGCGTCGCTGAATTCAAGCTCGGTCCGTCCACGCCGTTCGATTCTTCTGTACACTTGCGATGCGCGCAACCCCTCTCGCGCTTTCCCATCGTAGTGCAGGACGGAATCCACAAGCAAGAAACTCTCCAGCACGATTTCAAACGCCTTCGCGAGCGGGTCGGGGATGTATTCGACCGGCTCGGGACCAAGCCCGAACTGTTTACCGAAGCGCTCGGGAATGCGGGATTCCCAACGAGAATGAATGCCGCTCTGGTTCGTCATCTGCCCGTCGTAGTTTTCGGTGGTGTGCAGCGGAACATGCGCATCAGCAATGTAATGACCGAGGTTGGATGCAAAGAAAAGAATTGAGCGGCGATCGTTGCGTCTCATCGCATCGGAAAGCCGGCGCGTGAAATCCGCGATGCGCCATGGGATAGTCCCGTTCGTATCGACGGTCGCTTTGCCGAATTTTGCCACGGCTTGGTCATAGTCACGCGGCAGAGCTTCAAACGGATACTTGCCATATCGGTCGATGTCGATGTAATGATAGTATGCTTCGACGGAATCGACGGTGCGGCGCGTGTCAGGCTCAATAGACCGCGCAATCAACGTATCGGCATTCTCGTCGAAGAACGGGCGCATGTCCTCGG
>JBGFRR010000103.1:0-8352 GCA_041695045.1 Bacteroidota bacterium | reverse complement strand
CTTCAGGTCGGGGATAGAAAATCCCCCCAAGACCAAGGGCTTTAGCCCTTTTTCTAACAAGGCGGTCAACTTGAGATACAACATTGCGTTGTTGACACGGCCCTATGGCCGCTTTTTTGTGGCCAGAAGGTACCCCTATTTGGCTTGATTGGCAAGCCCCGAAGTGTTGGAACTGGTTACTTCTGTATATCTGATGGGCCGCAAAAAACAAGCGCCCCGCCCCGATAAGTCGGGGCGGGGCGCTGAGAGTCCTTAGGTCAACAACGGTAAGGACTACTTTGCTTTGCGCAATCGATCGAGCGCGGTTTGCACGCGCTGACGCTTGGAGGCCGGAAGTTTCTCCGCAAGCAGCAATGCATACTCGGTTGTTGCTTCCTTCGTCAGCTTCATCCGCTCGAATGCCTGCGCCGTGCGGATCCGTGCGTCGATATTGCTCTTCAACGATGGGAAGAGCCGCAGCGTCTCTTTGGTCTTAAGCACCGAGGTTGCATAGAACGCGTTATCGTAGAGCAGCTTTGCGCCCCGGATCTGCATGATGCCGTATTCATCGTTCACCGCTGAAGCGGAGACTTCCCCACCTCGATCAGCACCGCGCATCACGGAGGTGCTTGGGATGGAAAGCTGCTGATTCTTGCGGGGAGGGACGGCGAGGATGTTCTCCATAGCCAACTTCAGAAAGAATTCTTCCTCCGTCAGTTGGCGGAAGTCGGCAACATCAACCATCGTCATTTCAGGCACGGTGTATTGACGCGCTCCGACGACGAGAACCGCCGTGGATTTCTTTCCCGTGCGCATGGTATCTTCAGGGCGCAGCAGTTCGCCGGCACGAACGGGCTTCCACTCTTCCGACACACCGCGGCGTACTTCTACTGTTCCGCGAACCGACTTCACCACATCGTTCGCCAGCAACGGGAGTGCTACGATACACATGAGCATGATCGTTGTCATTCGTTTCATTCCAACCTCCATCGTTAGAGATCGTGTCCTTTACAATACCGATGTAACATCGACAATGCGCACCCATCCGCGCGCAACGCCGAAGTTCATTTCTACGTCTTCGTAATACGTTCGTGCACCAACGTCCCACGCCTTCTGGAATCCCTCCTGCACGACCGTTGTTTCCAGCGGTATCCACACCGTCTCTTCGCCCGTCTCGTTCCTGCGAATCACGTACCGTTTCGGATTGCTGCTTATCAACGATGCCTGAGCAGCCGGTACACCCGTATCGAACATCATGTAAATGTGCGCGTCCATCGGTCTGGTAGGGGGCACAACATCGATGAACGCCGTCGCAATGCCGACACTCGAAAGCATCGTGGCGAACGCAACTGTGAGGTCATCGCAATCACCGCCGCGCAGCAGCAACGTTTCCGACGGAAACTGCACGCGGTCTTTGCTCTCCCGCGGGTCTCCGACATAGACGAGCCGGGATACGAACCGGTCAAACAATATTTTCGCCGTGTGGAATTTCTCCAGTTCCTTGGGCGACTGGGCGAGGGTATCTTTCTGCTCGCTCAGCGTCGATCGGGTAAACCGGAGCACCTCCGGCTCGCTGGGCGTAACAAAATACCGGAGCGAGAGCACATCGCCATCCCAGTCGTTGCGCCCGCGGATAACAAGGTTGGCCTGCACCTTGTCGTCGTAGTCGCCTGCCGGAGTTGCCTTCACGAACACGTCTCCGGCCTGTAGGATGACGCTCGAAACCGCAAGGATGGCATCGTTAAAAACGGCATAGAAGGGAATCTCCCGCGAAGAATTCGGCGCAACGATATGGCCGCGTGTCTCTGTCGGCCGGTCCATGAACCGCGGTGCATAGAATCCCACCCGTGCCTCAATAGGATCCTTGGAAATGTTCCGCACCACCACTTTGCCCAGCGGACGATAGGCATTGACCTGATACGATGAGGGATAGACTTCATTCAGAATCTCGACATGCTCGATTCGCGCGAGCACTTCCCGCGTGCGGCCGAGCGCGACGGAGAGCGAGAGCGAAATCTGGTTCGGCGTGAACTGATTGTATCCAACATCGCTCACACCCCGATCGAGAAACTCCCGCAGTGTCAGGTCAGAGGGGTTCGAACGGCCGTTAAAATGGAGGTAACTCATGTCGATGCGCGTGTTGCCGACATTCCACCCGAAGCCGGCTGCGAGCGACTTCACAAACGTCCCCTGCGTACCTCCGAAGGTCATACCGTGTCGGAGCCAGAGATCCTCGGCGACATTCCATTCAACACCAAAGCCGCCGCGTGTCTCCGTGTCATAGTCGAGCGCTAACCACACCGAGCGGTGTGGAGCATGGGCAACGCCTGCGCGGAGCCATTTGTTCGTGCGCAGCGCGTGCGATTGGATTGCCTGGGGAAACTGACTCTCCGTCACCCGAACGAGGTTTTTCGCCACAAGCCCAAGCTTCCAATTCTGTTCCGGCTCCCAGAGGAAACCGACGTCGACATTCCACGAATCGGCATGGTGGTCGATTGAACGAATCCGCCCGATCGTATCCTGCAGCAGATACGGCTCGGTATCGTTGACACGTTGTTGGAGGAACCGCGCGCTCATGCCCACAGTGATGGAATGGTTTGCACGATAGCTATAGCCGATGGCATACCGCTCGTCGTACTGGATGCGCTTCTCGTAGCTGAATGTTTGCTCGTTGTTTCCAAAGGTAATCGTGTTCGGAACCTCGAACGCCAGAGAAGCCGCCGGGGAGTACCGCAATGCTATGCTGTGCTGATCCATAAACCGTTTTGAAAGTCCCGCCAACTGAAAGACCATTCCCCGCGCCCCTCTCTCATTGCTGAGCCAGAATGATGTTGAGCTGTTCAATTCCCAGTCCCGGATGTGAATCAACCCTGCCGGATTCCAATCGAGCGCCGAGAGGTCGCTGGCCAGCGCCGTGTATGCGCCGAGACTTAACCCGCGTGAGGAGCCGATATGCTGCCCGAAAAGATGTGTCGGGAAAGCAACAACGCCCACCGCAACGGCAATCAAGAGCCTTGTGCCGATGGATTGAAGCACGGTTCTCGTCTCGTTCTTGATGGAATCGAACAGTTGAACTCTTGCATCCTTGCCCCGTACCAGCCGGCCATCCTGTGAGGTGCGAAGCGCAGAGCCGGATGCATCATCCCTGCGCTCCTTGAACACTTTAGTACACCGTAACAGCAATATTGTTGATCGACGCCGATTGCACTAACACACGATCCGCGTAACCGGGGATTTGCTCCTCTGACCGATTTGCGGACACGACCGTAAACATCAGCCGCCCCGATGGACTCTCCGGAATCATACGCATGACCTTCGCCGGGATGACGAGCGTATTGGAATGCGGACGTGCCGTGAGCAGCATCAGCGGCTTCACGGGCTTACCGGTGAACCTGTCATACGTGCCGATGATGATTTGCATGACCTCTCCGACTTTTCCCTGCCAGCGGAGAGTGAGGTCGGCGTTACGCAATACGAGCGACAGCGGCCGTGGCTCGAGAATTCTCAGGTCGTCAGGACTGGTGATATCCAGCGAGAATGGCCTGATCGGCCCGCGACCTTCGGCGTTTACAACGTATTCATTCGATGGGGAGTAGATGAAGGGATTCGTTACCTGATTCCCTTCGTTGAGGAGCTTGTAGAACACACCGGTGCGGATGGGCAGAAGAACGGTGCTACGGATTTGGACGATAGCCTCTAAACGCTCCAACTCTGCATGGTTTACCGTTGCCCGGCCGACGTCAATCGGCGACGGCAGGTCGATTCTTCCAAAGCGACCTTGAACGGATATGGTCGTCAAACGGTCGTTTACAACCATTTGCGAGAAGGAGTACTGCGTGCGATGTTCACCCAGGTCTGACCGCACGCCGTTGACGAGAATGGTAGCGGGGTAGTCTTCCTCGACCGTGGGCGCGAGACCGGTTCGATCGTACGTGTGTTCGAACACCACCGTCGAATCCGACTGTTTGCCAACAAGTGAGATGACGTTGATCTGATCGGTGCTCGTATCCGGTTGGAGTATGATTGGACCAGGTCTCTCGCATCCAACCAGTATGAGCATAAGTACGCTAATCTTCTTCCACATAAAGCCTCACCTCATCGGGAAGTAATATACCAAACTCAAATTGGAATGTAAACCCTCCGCGTCACAACGCGCGGGGTTCGGTTGTAACCTACTGAAAAACAACGGGAAACGCCCAATAGCTTGTCACAACGTCCGCTTCGGTATCATACAGTGAGGATCGCTGTACTGCTTCAAGTACGACGAACTGCACGCCAGCCTTCGGGTGAAGTTGAACCTCCCCGCTGTAGCTGTTGTTGCGTTGGAGATTTTCTGCGGTACAGATCTGTTTACGGCCGTGCTCCCCTGCCCACGGCTGGCGTACCACAATCATATCCGGTTCCATCTCACTCGATCGGACAGAGAGCTCAATCCTGACAGCCTCTTGGCCTGAACTCACGAGTAACGAATCATGTTGAAAGACCTTCGACGCTTCAAGGTCTTGCCGCTTGTCGCCAATCTCCACCGAAGCGCGCTCAATCAAAAAACTGCTTGCGTTATTGCCACCCACACCGACCGACATTCCCGCCAGTCTCCATTGGCCGTTTGTTCCTGCGCGGCGGAACATCGCCCGCTGAGTTACCACTTCATGAAATGTCTTCGAGAGTGTGCAATGTCGCTTCCTTCGGCTCAGATAGTAGGGTGCTTTAATCAACATCTCCCCGGTAACCCGATGGGTCACGAGTGCTGTCACAATTCCTTCACGCTCCTCGTCGATAGCAACAGCTCGCTCAACCGTGCGAATCACTCTCCCCCACAACAGCGGCATTTTCTGTGCTCCATCCCGTTCCATCGAAGAGCATGGTTCGACGGGAAGGATCTTGCCTTCATGCATCATCGTCGGTGAAAAAAGCGGAAACAGACCCCCTTCAATCATCCGTTTGAGTGGGTCGCCGTTCCCCCCACCGCTCACTCGTCGTGTTGGCCGTGCAACACGTGCCTGGCGTATTGTCGTTGCTGCAAACATTGGATCCCCCGTACAAGTTTGAAACACTACCTTCATGGTGATAATGAATGCGGCTGCCTGCACATGGCCGACAGCCGCCTTCATCCAATCGTGGCTTCCGTTTGTCCGGCTCGACGTGGGTCAACTGGCGATGGCCTTTCCAGAGGTCGCGTCGAGTTCGCATATCAGCACCGATTTTTTTGGACACAACGCAAGCCTGAGTTACTGTTCTGGTTCTTTTCCTCCTTGCATAAGTTGAACATGCGACGCTTGTTGAAGTCCATTCTTCGGTTAATCCTCGACGGACTTCCCCCAACAACCGTGCCATTTCGGGGAAAGGGATAGCAGCGGGACGACACTCCAAGCGATTGAAATGCAAGGGGTTAAACGATACTTTCATTGCGGGAATACGATGCGGGAAGCCGAACTGCAGGAATTGGAGTGTTGAAGTGCGGGAATTGAGATTTCTCCCCGCATTGCGGGCTCTCTGTGAAGCGGGGGCTTATGCGTTGAGGCGCCACTTACCGTCGATGAAAGCCCGGACGGTCTCTTCGACGATGATGTGATATCGCTGGGGGAGGTTCTTCGTTTTCGACTTGAGCGTACGCTTTGCTTCTGCGAACGGCATGTCGGGTTGAATTCCATCAACAACATTGCCGAGGTAATCGGTAAGCTTCTTGCGGACGCGAGTAACTATCTCCCCGTCGTTCGAGTTGGCAAGCTGAGCAACGGCACGGTCGAGGTTCCATGCGCTCTCGAAGAAGTACTTGAAGCACGTTCCGCGGAAATGCTCTGCGACGGTGCCGCGGTTCATGCCGCCCAACTCGGCGGCTGTTTTCGAAATCGCATTCTGCGAGAACTTCTTCTCGCGTAACGATTCGAGAATCTGATCCTCAAGGTTGCCTTTGGTGTTAAGGGCGCCGCTGAGCTCCGCAGGGATGTCCTTCATCCGGATCAGTGTACGCCCTTCAGCGTGTGCAAGGATCGCGGCTCGCTTCACGACGCTCTCCAATTCACGGACATTCCCCGGCCATGAATACTGCAAGAATGCGTCCATCACCGTCGACGAAACGGAAAGACCCTTGCCTTCTCTTTCAACAAAATGATGAACGAGCAGCGGAATATCCCCCTTTCGCTCCCGCAGCGGCGGAAGCTGAACGGTGAAGACATTGAGTCGGTAATAGAGATCTTCACGGAATTTTCGCTGCCGGATCAATTCCTTCACATCCTTGTTGATAGCGGCGAGGATGCGAACATTCGCCTTCCGCGTGACGCTCGACCCAACCCGCTCGAACTCACCATACTGCACCACACGCAGGAGCTTTACCTGGAACGCTTCACTTGTCTCCGCTACTTCGTCCAGGAACATCGTTCCACCATCGGCGTATTCAAACCGTCCGACCTTGTCCTGGACAGCGCCGGTGAAGGCACCGCGTTCGTGGCCGAACAGCTCGCTTTCGAGCAGCGTTTCGGGAATCGCTCCGCAATTGAGCGCAACGAACGGCTTGTTCCTACGCGCACTTCGCTGGTGAATCGCTCGCGCAACAACCTCTTTGCCCGTGCCGCTCTCGCCAAGAATGAGCACATTCGCGTCGCTCCCGCTGATCTTTGCAATCATCTGCACAACCTCCGCCATCGGCCCCCGGCGGTCATACACGATCCCCTCATACAGCACGACTCCCCCCTCGAGCCATCCTTCGTCGGCCGGGTACTCGACAAGGTCGGTCACTTTGGCGGCTAACTCACGCACTTCCTTTTTATAGCGCTTGATTTGTTCCAACAACTCGACCTCCCGCTCACCGTCGCTGCCTCCAGAAGCATCTAAGAGTTCCTGTTCAAGCACCTGCAAGCGTAGCTCACGCTCGCGCAGGCCGGATTCCACACGCACTTTTTCTTCCTCCAGTACACGCATGCGTCTTCTCACCGACTGGTGCTCAACCACAATTGCCGCGACAACAAACACCACCACGACGATGAATGGCTGGACGAGCGGAAGCGCAAAGGCAAACTGATTGAACAGTACTTGACCGATGACGAGATACAGAAGAAGAACACCAAGCGTCGCCACGATTCCCTTCAGCGGGCCAAGCCGTACAAGAAGCAGAGCGACAATGAGTGCTACCATGGCGCTGACAACAGTGATAGCAAACGACGACGGCACTTGAAGGAACCGGTCGTTCAGCGCATTGTCGAGGACGGTTGCGTGGAGCGCAATGGCAGGAAACGACGGCGTGAAGGGAGACTGGACGAGCTTACTGCTGCCTTCCGCAATGACGCCAAGAAGAACAATTTTACCGCTGAGCGTGGTAAGGTCGATGCTCGTTGAGAGCCCTGCCCGACGCAACTCGAACGACCGCAGCACCTCAACACAGCGATACGACCGAAAGGAGGAGAGCGCTCCCGGAAAATTCACGCGGACGCGGCCGGCGTCGGTTTTGATAGACCGCCTGCCTATCCGGTAGGCAGGCTTCCCGGTCCGCCCATGCAGTTCGATCTTATCTGCCGACACGTGCACGTTACTGCGCTCCGTCTGCTCATAGACGCGCAGCAGCTCAAGGCCAAACGCGGGAAACGACCTGCCGTTCCACCCGACGAACAGTGGGACTTCATGCTCATTCGGTTCCTGGAAATTCGCGTGGCCCACCGAGGCTGCGCTCCGCAGGAAATCTTCCGCTGGGAGTTGCAATCGATTGCCGTGAACTGCGAGCCGGAAACCGCCATAGGTATAATCCGTCCCTTCCGCCTCCGATGGAGTCGCCGCATCGGTGAGTTCGCGGAAATAGGACGCGAGAACGACGTTGCCGGATTTCGCCATCAACGCGGCGAGAAGCTCATCGTACTGAGGATACTCGAGGCTGCGCTCCCCAAAGAATACGTCGATCCCAACAGCCGCCGCGCCGACATGATCCAGCACGTCGATGAGGAGAGCGTAGTAATTCCGACGCAGCGGCCACCCACCGAGAGCTGCTATGTCGTCATTATCAAAATAGAGGATGACGATGTTCGTATCGGCAGGAAGCGGTCCACGCAACGCGTATCGGACATCTAACACCTGCTGCTCGATGGGGTCGGTTACAGGCCTAAAGAAGGCTGAAGAGAGCGCCACCAACAACGCAAGCGCTATGATATGAATGGCGCGTCCCTTCATTGGGGAGTACAAAATGGAGAGATTACGAACGATGCTGTGGGTAGATTGTCTCGGTGTTACTCATGGACGATGCCATCCTTTGTGACCCCGCCCAGAATCGAACTGGGAACCTACAGCTTAGAAGGCTGTTGCTCTATCCAATTGAGCTACGGGGCCGTGTTGTGAACGTCAGCGTATCCGCCTTCGGCCCATCCGCAACATGGCTGTTGCTCTCTCCAA
>JBGFRR010000061.1:0-8511 GCA_041695045.1 Bacteroidota bacterium | reverse complement strand
CCTTCAAAGGATAGCATTTTGTCTCGACCAAGTTCAAATCGATTACGGGTATCTTCGACCGTAAGTGATTGTATGACATTGAATTATTGATCTTTAACCGTTCAACAGTTGGACACTACTGAACTGGATTATCAAGAATACCGGGGATTTCTGCTCACGATGCCTGGATAGGATTTGTTTGCCTTGCGTGTAGTGATTTGAACACTATCAAGATTGGAGGAATATCTCTTGTTCCGAACGACGCGTACAATAATTCAGAATGGGAGTGTAAATCATGCCACTACGTTCATAGCAAGAAATCTGATCTCCCGTTCAAAAATTGGAGGAAGGATTTTACTCAGGCAGATTCGGTCAAAGCCCTGCGATTCTGGCAAGCGTTTTTCAGAATTGCCACTGAGCACAGGGAGTCGTATTGGAAACAATGTAATGCCTGTGGGCGTGTCTTACCTTTCAACGCGTTCAGCAAGCACACTGGGTGGGGACCGTTGGAAAGACAAATGGAATGCCGCAGTTGCAAAGGGGCCATCAACGCGGTGCTTAATCCAAAAAGAACGAAACAACAACTGCATGAATCAGCTATAAGAAGAAAGCAAACGAGAGTAAAAGAGATAAATGGCCGAGTGAATTCTACACGAACAATGAATTGATCGAATTAGCAAAAATTACAGGCGCAGACTTATCATTGCTTGCAAGCAAAAAGCCTATACTGAATAAAAACATTGATGTCAACAAATGTGTTAAGAGATTCCTTGCGGTGCGGGAACGCTCCGACCTCCGTAAGCGCATCCGGGAATTAAAGAAGGTGCTAAAAGATTATGGGCTTACGAAGCTGCTTTCGAAAGAAAATAAGCGGTTGCTGGGGATTTAATAAAGCACAAGATACTGGTGAGATGTGACCGTTCCTTTGTCCCTTATCCCGTGAGACTCAACATGCTTTACACTCTCGCTATAGATGTCTGCAATATTGAACCATCGTTTTGCAATTCGTGAAAGCTCCTTTGCCATATCGCACTTCCTGCTTTTACCAAGATGTAAAACCATCACACCTGTCTCTTTGAGTCTCTCTCGTGCCTGTCTGAACACATTTGAGTAAACATCGAAACTCTTTTTTTGTTGCTCATCAACAAACGACAGCGGCTTTGATTTAAAATCATTGGCTTCCCATCCGCAAAACCATAGTCTCATCCAATTTGCCAGATAAAATCTGGTGCTGTCAAAGAAGGGAGGCGAAGTTATGATGGCATCAATGGCATTGACTCTCTGATCCCACCACGTCGTTGCATCTTGGAACAGTGCTTCACCTTCGACAAAATGATTGGGGTATTCTACATCAAGGCTTCTCAATACTTTTTCTGTAAGTCGCGGTACAAGCGGCCAATACTTGAAGCCACCCGTCGGGGCAAAAGGAGTTATGGGATGGGAACGCCGGCTTAATGCATACGGTCTGTTACCATGGAGAATATGTAAAAGCGAGGCTAGTACCATCGCGTGCGAGTTGCTCCGGGGCGGGTGTTCCAGGAAATAACGACGAGCAAGGAGCACTTCATCAAATGTACGCTCATCAAAGTATTCGTTCAAAACTCCATTAAACCTTATCGCACTGGCTTGTTGGATTTCCTCTTTTGCCGGTTTGTTAGATTTGATAAACGTTTCAAGGTCGTCGATGAGATTCAAACAGGCCGTGCGGTTAGGTTTTCCTAGTTTTGCCATTGTTATCGTTAACGCCGCCGGGCTTATCTCAAACGCCCACGATTTCATCCCCTGCAAAGCCGCTTCAAACGGAATTGTCCCCACGCCTGCAAAAGGGTCGAGAACTGCGCCTCCCGAAGGAACAAATGTTTTAACCAAATGCGCCGCTAGCGACGGTTTCATTTTACCCTGATAGGAACAAAGAGAGTGCAACGCATTCCCCCAATTTCTCTTAGCAAAGTTTCCCCTTTGATGAGGAAGCTCCAGCTTGATTTTTTCCCAACCCGAGTGCCACAGTGGTTTTTGCCTAGCGTCTGAACTGCGATTGAGAAAACCCTTCTTGTACTTGAAAATCAAAAGTGCTTGCCGCAATGTCGAGCCGTTGCGAGAGATTCTCTTTCGTAATGTGATGTCTTTCTTTAACGTGTAACCCTCTGGCTCCAAGACTTTGACAAGCAGCTGGTCTGTGCGGACATGAACTCCGCTGTACATCGAGTCTCCGATATCAATAGCGACGGCTGCATTATCGCAAAGGTGATGTGCTATAGATCGAAAAACAGAACGCATATCTTGAAAGTAGTATTCGACCATTTGTGGGATGCGTCGGTCATACGCTTTTTCACTCAATGCTGCTATAATGTTTTTTACATCCTCCACAGAGCCGTTGTTAGTATTGCGCACGGTTACGTCATTGATCCCGGCCGTTACTGCTTTGAAACGAAACGTCGAGAGGTCGTCTGCTGTTTTCAGCGCCCTGAGAAACCAAAGTTCTAGCTTTGTATTTCGGAAATAGTTCGTTCCATTCAGATAGGGTGGGCTTGTGATCACGGTGTCGATGTTCAGATATGGCAACTTATACAATTCAGAAGCATTCTCGCAGAGCAATTGTGGTGGCTCGCACGAGATTGTGAGTTTTTCCAAATCCTTTGCAATGAGCGAGATCTGTCTGGTTACCGAATCGATAAAACTTATGGTGTAGCGAATCAGCTCATCCGCTTTTTTATATCGAACATCACCCCTCCGGATTAAACGAGAAGACGGGATTAAACTTGCAAGAACGGCAACTGTTACAATATCAGACAACACCTTGTCCGTGCAGGCAAGCGAATCCAAATACGAACGTGCCTTGAGAACGGAAGCGAACGTTTCATCTTCAAAGAACCTACTGGTTCCAAATGTTTGCTGATATGAT
This sequence comes from Bacteroidota bacterium, assembly GCA_041695045.1. Taxonomy (GTDB): domain Bacteria; phylum Bacteroidota; class Ignavibacteria; order UBA10030; family UBA10030; genus JBGFRR01. The sequence goes on along the minus strand of JBGFRR010000061.1, from coordinate 5,630 downwards.
TCTTTCAGCAATCTGTCTTCAGAATATTTCTTAAGGGAATCCGTAAGCGAATCAGCAACTGCTTTCAGCAAGCGACTGACATCTAAACGTTTACCGAGCTCAAATGAAAGTGCTCGCGCTTTGACCTCGGTGATGTATTGGAACAGCGGGTTTAATTCACAATAGTATGCTACCTTTCCTGATCGAACAGCAGTGAGTGGTGTTGTGCCTGAGCCAGAAAAAGGATCCAAAACAACTGAGGCATGGGGAGAAAAGTTCTCTAAAATTTCCTCGACAAATTGAGGTGAGTATCCTTCAAGAAACGGATACCATTCATGCAATGGCTCGTGCTGGCCACCCTTGAAGGTGAAGTGTCTCGTGTTAGTAAATGGGTTTACGGGCCGTGGAAGGTTGGGTAAATGGTACTGTACAGTCGGTTCTGCGATTGAATTATTTTTCTTCCTGAGCAGTCGCAGGCAATACGTGTTTATAGGTAATCCGTCACATTCGGCGTCGCTTCTCAGTTGAAGAAACGAGGTGTATCCTAATTTTTCTCTGATTTCTTCGCTTGAGAGCGGTTGGATCAACTCGTATAGCCGTTGGTCTTTTTCTCCAAATGCGAGCGTGAAGTTTTTCCTTTTTGATTCTTTGGCAGGAAAATCGGTGAAATACACATTCTTGTATTTCTGAGGCATTGTAGATACCATAGTATGGTAGTTACTACGCAAATATAGCCTTCCAAACCTATAATATGCAAGCAAAATATGCCCATTTTTCTTTTCAATTTTTCATCTTTCTTCTTCCTACATCTTTGGCTAAGTTTGTCTTGCTAACCTCCAAGACACTTCACGAACATTTAATTGGAAAGATAGCAGTAAAAGTATCCGAAACTACACTCACTCCTGCTACATCTCAGCGAGCAACAAAAAAATACCTCATGGCGAATCAGACACTCTGGGGCGGGCGGTTCCGCGAGCCGCTCTCCGAACTTGCGCTCAACTTCTCCACCTCCATCGACCTCGATAAGCAGTTGTATCAGGAAGACATCACCGGCAGTATTGCTCATGTGGAGATGCTCGCGGCGACGAAAATTCTCACCGCCGCCGAAGCGCGCCGCATCCGTTCGGCGTTGAAGCAAATCCAGAAAGAGGTCGAAACCGGCAAGTTCAAGCTGACGGGCGAATTCGAAGACGTCCACTCTGCCGTCGAGCATCGGCTGACGCAAAAGCTCGGTCCACTCGGCGGCAAGCTGCATACCGGACGCAGCCGCAACGATGAAATTGCCCTCGACGAGCGGCTGTACGTCCGCGGCGCAATTCGCGAACTGAGTAAACTGATCATCCAGCTTCAGCGTGTGCTGCTCTACAAAGCGGAGAAATATTTCGGCGTGCTGATGCCGGGCTACACGCATCTCCAACGCGCACAGCCGGTGATGGTCTCCCATCATCTGCTCGCATACCTCGCGATGTTCGAGCGAGACTACGAGCGGATGCAGGATTGCCTCAAGCGGGCGAACAAATCTCCTCTCGGCGCTGCCGCGCTCGCCGGCACATCGTTCCCCATCGACCGCATGGCCGTTGCGAAGAAGCTCAAGTTCGACGGCATTGTGGAGAACAGCATCGACGCGGTGAGCGACAGGGACTACCTCATCGAGCTTGCTAGCGTGTGCAGCATCATCATGATGCACCTGAGCCGGTTTGCGGAGGAATTGGTGTTGTGGTCGTCGAAGGAATTCAGCTTCGCGCAGACGAGCGACGCCTACACGACCGGCAGCAGCATTATGCCGCAGAAGAAGAATCCGGATATGGCCGAGCTTGTGCGCGGGAAGAGCGGTCGCGTCTACGGCTCTCTTATGAACCTTCTCACCATCATGAAAGGCCTGCCGTTAGCCTACAACCGCGATATGCAGGAAGACAAGACGCCGATGTTCGAAGCCGTCAATACGACGCGGCAGTGTCTCTTCATCTTCTCGCACATTCTCGTGCACACGCGGTTCGACGTGGGGCGGATGGAGGACGAGCTCCGCAACGACTTCCTGACGGCAACCGAGCTTGCCGATTATCTCGTGCGGAAGGGCGTGCCGTTCCGCGAGGCGCATGCGATGACGGGAAGGATCGTCTCGTACTGCATCGACCACAAGATGTTCTTCGGCAACCTCGACCTCGATTTGCTCAAGACATTCTCCGAGGCGTTCGAGGGGGATGTGTTCGATTACATCATTCCAAAGTACAGCACGTCGCAGAAGCAATCGGCGGGAAGTACGTCGCCGCAGGAAGTGAAGAAGCAGATCGTCTATTGGACGCGGGTGTTAAAGGGGAGGAAAGTGAAGTAGGTCGTGGATGGGGCTGATCAATGTCTAAATCCATTCTTGATGTCGTCATCCTTGTAGCACAACGGCTGGATGCGGCTTCAATCCCCTCTATGATCACTGGGTCGTTCGCTGCAAACATGTATGCCGAGCCGCGTCTCACGAACGATGTCGATATCGTGATTAGTCTCCCTGCATTGCGTTCCCGAACTCTTCTCGGGTTGTTTCAAGACGACTTCTACATCACGGAAGATGCTGTTGCTGATGCATTTGCCGGCTTGGGCATCTTGAACATCCTTCACAATGAGACTGTCTTTAAGTGCGATATCATCCTTCTGAAGAATGACGATTTTTCCCGGTCGGCGTTCGAGCGACGGCAGTTTCATATGCTTCAGGGTTATCGGTTGGCGTTCATCTCGGTTGAAGACCTTATTCTTCAAAAGCTTCTCTGGAATTCACAGATGCCTTCCGAGCAACAGGTGTTGGACGTGAGGAAACTCCTTCGTGCGAGCAAGCAAACATTGGACACCACCTACTGCCTCATGTGGGCAGCGCGGCTGGGAATTGAGAAGGAGTTGAGACAATTGCTATGAACGACACGACTCCTGCAATAGAGGAAGAACTTCAGCGGCGCTTCAATGCCATGACGCCGGAGGAGCGGCTCTTACGCGGCGTGGCGCTCATCGAGACGGGATGGGAGATCGCACGGTACGTCGTTCAACATCGGTTCCGGCCCACGACAGAGGCGGAGGCGAGACGATACCTTGCGAAGTGGATCTATGGCATAGACTTGCCGGAAGATTCCAAACCGAACAAGCGCAGGGAGAGATGAGAATTTCCCCTTGTCCGTTATCGCCGGTATCCCGGCCCACGGAGCGCGCGACCCGGTAGGTTTCCGGTGAACGCTGCTCCCTCCCACACCGGCTGGCCGTTCACCAACACGACGTCAATCCCTTCCGAATACTGATGCGGGTTTTCAAACGTCGCCTTGTCCGTCACCCGCTCTGCATCGAAGACCACCACGTCCGCAAAGTAGCCGGGCTTCAGCAGTCCACGCCCTTGAAGTCCAACGCGCTGTGCGGGGAACGACGTCATCTTCCGTACTGCTTCCTCGAGCGGAATGAGCCGTTCCTCACGCACATACGTGCCGAGCGCGCGGGTAAAGCTGCCGTACGCGCGCGGATGCGGCTTCGCGATGTTGAGCGGGCCGTCGGTCGCTGATGCGGGACTGTCCGTGTTGAACGCCGTCCACGGCTGCGCCATCGCCATGCGAACATCCTCCTCGCTCATCAGAAAATAAATCGCGCCGCTGCGGGCAGAATCCGCAATGAGCAATTCGATAAGCGCGTCGGCGGGACTCTTCTTCCACTCGCGCGCAACTTCGCTCAGGCGCTTGCCTTCGTACTTCTTGAAGTCCGGATTGTCGATGACGCTGAGGAGGATTCCTTCCGGCCCTGCGTCGCGATAAAAGTTTTGCCGGTCGAACGCGCCCTCCTCTAATTGCACTTTGATTCTCCCGACAGCCATCGGGTCTTTCAGGCGCTCAAGAAGTTTGGCGCGCCCGCCTTCCATCGCCCAGCCGGGCATGGTTGCATCCAAACTCGTTGCCCCGGCCGGATAGGAGTAGAGGTCGGCCGTCATATCCAATCCCTGCTCGCGGTGCACATTGAAGAGCTTCACCACATTCACCATCGTCCCCCAATTCTGCTTGCCGCTCACCTTCAGATGCCAGACGTGCACCGGAATGTTCGCTCCACGGCCGATATCCGCCGCTTCGAGCAGCGACTGGATGAGCTTATCTCCTTCATCCCGAACGTGCGAAATGTAGATGCCGCCGTACTCCGCAGCGGCTTTGGCTAACTCGATCAGCTCCTGCGTCTTTGCATACGCCGCCGGTGCATACACGAGCGACGTGCTCAGTCCCAACGCCCCCTGTTGCATCGCCTCACGGACAAGCTGTTTCATGGCTTCTAACTCTTGCGGCGTCGGCTCACGGTTCTCATAGCCGATGACATACCCCCGCACCTGCGTTGCTCCCACGAATGTCGCAAGGTTGATAGCGCTCCTGTTCACTTCAAGCCTGCGGAAGTAGCCATCGAGCGTCGTCCAGTCAACACTGATAGTGTATCGATCGAGGAACGGTTTCCACTCTTCGAGAATACGGTCGTTCAACGGCGCAGCGGATCCCCCTTCGCCGGTCACTTCGGTGGTGATGCCTTGAGAGATCTTGCTCATCGCGCGATGATCCGCCAGCAGGATGAGCTCCGATTGTCCCAACATGTCGATAAACCCCGGCGCAACGATCTTCCCTCCCGCATCGATTCTCCGCTTTGCCATCGCCCCGTCTAATTTCCCGACCGTCGCAATCTTGTCGCCGCGAATGCCGACGTCGCCGTGATACCATGGATTGCCGGTGCCGTCCACAATTCTCCCGTTCTCGATGATGAGATCGTACGGGCCGCCGTCTCGTGCTTGACAGCCGAGCAGCACGAGGAGACAACAAACAATGAACGATGTGCGCATGTGATAACCTCTTAGAGTACGTTGGAGTTCAGGATTTCCATCATGGCGAACGCAAAAAACACGACGGCTGCGACAAGCATGGCTTTGACCATGTGAAGGCGGCCGGCGTTCTTCAGCCCGAAGTAACACAGAATACCCGGCCATCCCCACGCCATACCGATAAGCGAGATGGCAAGACCGATCTTCCCCATGATGCGCTCGGCATCACCGGGGAGAAAGACAGCCTCTATAAGTGTGAGCACGACGGCAACCGCAGTGGTCAGGATGTTCGGGACAGCCGCAAGCCCGACGAACGCCGCCGTGTTCGCCAGCTCACCCATCCCTCCGAGAAACTCCACCGCGAGATGGAAGATGACGACGAGGATAACCCATGTGAGAACGATCAACATGAACGAGCCGATGAACGCGGCAAGACCCAAGCCGACTCTCCCCGTTGCGAACGCAATGGCGAGGAGCGACTGAAACCCGGAGAGAGCTGCGTAGGCCGTCACAAAGATAAATGAATGAGCAAGCGGGGGAGAATCGTACAGGTCGGAGGTGGCGTAATCGGGTTCAATCAGCAGTGCGGTAAACCGCTGCGCGAGCGTCATGGGAGAGGCCGTGCCATCGTCTATGATGGACTGATGGTACGGGAAATGGCGCGTAAATGCAAGGAACAGATAGACCTTAATCCCGATTTAGGTCGGGATTTCCAATCGTATCTTAGGACCACTTGTGGACGAGGCGCGTCAACAGCAATGATGATACCCTCTGTGGCTGCTGGTCAAATTCCCCAAGACATCTGTTCGTCTGAACATTGTTTCACCCATTGGGTGAAGCC
>JBGFRR010000150.1:0-48012 GCA_041695045.1 Bacteroidota bacterium | reverse complement strand
GAATATTTAAGCACTTTTTTCATCAGGCGAGGGAGTTTCACTCCCGAACCAGCCGATCCTATGAACACCTTCTCACTCATTGTCGGCTCTACCGTTGCGTCGCTCACGTTTTTCATCGGCGTGCTCATCCTGTTAGGCTATTTATTAACGCCTGAGACCGCGCAGCCGATTCGGATCGGCGTCGGCGCATTGATGATGCTCTTCGGCATCTACCGTGCAGGACTCCTCGTCACACAGCGGCGACAGAGTCGAGAACGCCGGCACAACGAACCACCGGTAGGTTCGTGATCCGTATGGTGCTCAACCACCATGGCCCGGCGATGTTGCGATTGCCTCTGATCATCTTCCTCCTGTGTTCGAGCTCCACGGTTGCGACAGCACAGCTGTTTTTTCGTGATACCAATTTCCCCGCTGTTGTCGACAGCTCGCGCACGGAAGATGTTGACCCTCGACAAGGTTTTCGCTTGACGTTAACTCAAAATTTTCTTACAGTACTCCCGAGCAAAACACATGCTGTTCAAGCTCACGGGTCAGTACATAACAGTGTCATTCTTCTGTTCCTCCGATTCTCTGACTACTCCTTTCTCCCCTCCCATCGCCACATTGCAGTAGGAAGGATAACCCCCTTGGAGACTCGGATGTGTCCTCCGGATGTACGAATAGGCTTAGATGAGTTCTGGGCAGCACCGATCTAAGTCTAACTAGCATGTCGGTCGTGAGAAGGTCTCAGGCGTGACAGCGCACACCGCAAGTATTATAAACTCACCGACGGAACACCACTCCCGATGCTCCAACGCTTTTTTCGTCCCTCTGTGGCGAAGTATTATCCCCGCATGGTTGTCCCGCCTGATCTCTCGCGCTTCTATTCACACAAGTGTTCAAACCAATGTTCAACTCGTTGCAATCTCGTCCACGAGTGCTGTGCGAATCGTTATGGTGGGTGCGCGCTGATGGAGAAGAGTCATGATTATTCCTGACGGTGCAGCGGGAGGGGGCCTACCACCGTTGGGGGAGATTTTCAAGGAGATTCATACAATGACTACAAGGAAGGTTTTCGTTCTTCTCGCCATGTTCGCTTGGAGTGTTACCCTCGTCGCCCAGACCGGAAAGATCTCCGGCCGGGTGACAGACGCACAATCACGTGATCCGCTCATCGGTGTAAATGTTGTGGTCGAAGGGACTGCCATTGGAGCCTCGACGGATGCGGGCGGGTTCTACACGATTCTCAACGTTCCACCCGGGATGCATACGGTGCGCGCATCGATGGTCGGATATGCCCCCGCCGCCGTGGTTGATGTTCGCGTGGCGATCAATCAGACGTCACAGGTCGATATTGAGCTGAGCGAAACGGTCATCCAGGCACAGGAGATTGTTGTCACGGCAAGGAGACCGATTATAGAGAAAGATGTATCCGGTAGCCGCGCCAACATCTCCTCGCGGGAGATTCTGAGCCTGCCGATCTCTCAGCTTTCGAGCGTCATCGGCTTACAGGCCGGTGTTTCAGGATTATCGGTACGTGGTGGTGGACTCAACCAGACGGCGTTTATCGTGGATGGACTGAACTTCCGCGATGAACGAGATTACACCCCCTATGCCGCTATCGGCCTCCTCGCTGTGCAGGAAATCCAGGTTCAGACTGGGGGCTTCAATGCTGAATACGGCCATGCACGGTCGGGTGTGATCAACGTCGTCACCAAAGAGGGAAGCTTACAGCATTACAATATTGGAGCTATCGTTCGGGTTAAGCCGCCCACCAAGAAGTACTTCGGCATGCCGCCGAACCATCCAATGTCGTACTGGATCCGGCCATTCCTCGATGATGCTGTGGCATGGACGGGGACGAGAAACGGCGCATGGGATCCCTGGACGCAGGCGCAGTACGCTCCGTTTGAAGGATGGAATTCCATCTCCCGCAAACTGGTTGCAGATGATGATCCCCTGAACGACCTCACACCCCAGGCAGCGCAACGACTCTTCCTCTGGCAACACCGAAAGAATTTCGATATCACAAAGCCCGACTACGACATTGACGTTGGCGTTGGCGGCCCAGTTCCGATCGTCGGGGCTCAACTCGGTAATCTACGGTTCTACGGTTCGTTCCGTTACACGAACACACAGTACGCAATTCCCTTGTCGCGAGATGCGGTCACGGATTATAGCGGTTTGTTGAAACTCACGTCGGACCTTGGTGTGGGGATGAAACTCATGGTGGAAGGATTACTCGGGCGGAACGAGGCGGTGGATGCAAACCAGAGCGGTGTGTATGGGAGCTTCGGCGGTGCCGCATCGATTGGTAACGCGATGAACCGGGTCAGCTTTATCGACACGCGCCTGTTTTCGACCGATTACTGGGCTCCGAATGCGGTGAACCGAAACATGATCGGGGCAAAATACACACACGTCTTGAGCCCCAGGTCGTTCTACGAAGTCAGCGTGCAGCGCTTCCATTCTTCCTATGCTACGAATCCGGGTCGACTGCGCGATACATCCCGTGTTTATAAATTCGGCAACAGCTACTACGTGGATGAGGCGCCCTTTGGCTTTTTCCCGAACCCCGGCAACTACTCAGCCACGAGTATTCAAGGTATGCGCATGGCCATCGGCATGAGCAATGCACGGGATAGCAGCAAGTTGACACGCTACCAGATCAGAGCCGACCTGAATGTCCAGATCGACAACTATAATGAAATCAAAGCAGGTCTGGAATTTGCCTACATCGACAACCAAGTGAATTACGGGTCGGTGGACCTGGTGCTGCCGTCAGGTCGGTCGACGTCGAAATGGCGAACATTCCCCACGAGATTGTCTCTGTATGTTCAGGACAAGCTTGAGTACAGCGGGATGATTGCCAACATCGGCCTGCGGTTCGATATGTCCCACGCTGGGGGAGAATGGTACGTTTACGATCCCTATACACGAGATTTCAAGGGTGTTCGCTCCTTCGGTATCGACACGCTCCTCGAGAGACAGCCGACCAAGCGCGTAACAGCGCTGAGCCCTCGCCTCGGTGTTTCCTTCCCCATTACGGAGGATGCAAAGCTCTTCTTTAACTACGGACATTTTAGAGACATCCCGACGCCCGAAAACTTATTCCTGGTCCGACGGGAGACGGCGTCGAACGACATTATCCGCATTGCCGACCCGAATTTACCGTTGCAGCGAACCGTCTCGTATGAACTCGGTTATGAGCACAACTTGTTTGATATGCACTTGTTCCGGCTTTCCGCCTATTACAAAGATATCAGCAATCAATCGCGGCTTGTCTCGTACATCGGGTATAACAATGTGCCAAACTACACCGTCACGACGAGTACATCGTACGAGGATATCAGGGGATTTGAGGTAACGCTCAGCAAGAATCGCGGGGATTGGATTCAAGGCTTCGTCAATTATGAGTACAGAGTTTCGACGAGTGGCAATTTTGGACGTCCGCGGTATTACCAGAACCCCGTCGACCAACGGACGGATGAGCGCGTCAACCCGGTGGTGACTCGCCCCGTTCCGCGGCCGATTGCGAAAGCGAATATCGACCTCTTCACGCCGTATGAATTCGGCCCGCAGGTGGGTGAGTTTTCGCTGTTGGGAGACATCCGCATGAGCATGATCGCGAACTGGACGAGTGGATTCTACTTTACGTGGGTCGGCGGCGGCTCGGTCCCCGGTGTGGTCAACAATATCCAGTGGCGCGATACGTATGGACTCGACGTGCGCATCGCGAAGAATATCAATTTCGGGCGGCTGAACATCCAGCTCTTTGCGGACATCAATAATGTGCTGAATCTGAAGCAGCTCTCCACCTATGGCTTTGTCGACGGAACGGATTACGAAAACTATTTGAAGTCACTCCACCTCCCCGAAGAATTCGGGCGGTGGTACCCCAACATTCCGGGCAACGACAGGCCGGGAGACTACCGGAAAGCGGGCGTTGAGTATCAGCCTATGATCTATGCAGCTTCCCTCTCGGTGATTACCAATCCTCACGCCCGGCCGTTCTACTATGATGCCTCGTCCCGGCGGTACTATCGTTGGGTCAACAACGCATGGCAGCCGGTAGACCAGGCAACGGTGGATAAAGTGCTGGACGATAAAGCGTACATCGACATGCCGAACCAGGATTGGTTCAACTTCTTGAATCCGCGCAATGTGTTCTTCGGCGTGCGGTTCTCGTTCGACATTTAGTTTAGATTAGAATTGAAAAAGTCAGACAGAATGAACGGAGTTTTTATGACGATGCATCTGAAACGAACGGTTCTCCCGCTCTCGGTCACCATGATGTTCGTCTCAGCGCTCACAACGCAGCAGGCTGCCGGGCAAGGGGCAACAAAATGGTTGCAAGTCGGTTCATTGCAGAACTGGTTTTCTGAAAAAGGGTGGGAGATTGAACATGGAAATCAGCGGGTGCAACAGTTCGGCCTCCGTTGGCCGGCCCACTATCAATACCAGGACATGCAAGCGGCGAAGGCCCTGTGGATCGGGGTGACAAATTTCACCGATGAACGGAACCAGACGTATCCTCACAAGGTCGTTCACGTCGGTCCGCGCGTCAATGGCGATAATGAGTTCTTTCCCGAAAAGTTCGACCTGTACGCCAAGTTCGAGCCGACACGCGTGTTCGTTGATGGAAATCCATCCTTCAGCAACCCTGAGGAGATTACTGCCGTCTTAGATACACTCAAAGCCGACCGTCTCCTTCACACGGTGGTGAATACATCGATGGGCGTTACGGTGGACCGGAAGATTCATGCTTTCAGTCAGCAATACCACGATAACTATCACATCTTTGAGTTGACGCTGACCAATACAGGCAATACGAGAATTGGTCTACCCGCCCGCCCACTGACGGGGTTGTATGTTTACCTCCACTACCGTTACTCCGTCGCTCGGGAAGTGCGGTACGCTGTCAACAACTCTGCCGGATGGGGGATCAACACGATGAACGATGCACGTGGTTTCCCGCCGGACATCGCCAACACCCTAATTCCCGCTTCGGAGAACGATATCAAATGCCAATTCTCCTGGCATGGACTTCACACGGGGGCGAATCGACCCCCTGCCGGTAGCTCGCCGAACGCAGCAACGTATGACAACATTGGAGCACCGATCTGGAATCCCGCTCAATCTGCCGGTTTCATCGCCGTATCGGATACGAATTGGCGTCTCGGAGCTGCGCAGATCGTCGGATATGCGCATATCCATGCCGACAAATCCGCGACCGATAGGACTAACGACCCCAACCAGCCCTCGACGACAAACTATCTTGGCTCAGACGAACCCGCCACGCGCAACAACAGTCAGTATAACGTAGTAGCGATGACCGATGAGTACCAACGTCTCATGTCCTCCGGCCACGCGCCACGACATGCATGGTTGGTGGAGCCACTGGGGAAGTTCAGTGAGCAGACGGTGATGGCCAATATCGGCGCAGGAGCTCCCGGTGGTTGGTCTAGCGCTATGGGCTACGGGCCATATACGCTCGCACCGGGACAAAGTATTCGCCTCGTGTTCGTTGAGGGGGCCAGTGGGTTGACGCGGGAGGAAAGCATTCGGATCGGTTTGAAGTACAAACACGGAGAGATCACGACCAAGGCGAAAAACGATTCTGTGCTTTCCGGCCGCTTGCGGCTCTTCGAAACATTCCGCAGGGCTATTGCCAACTATAACTCAGGATTTAACATTCCTCAGCCGCCCTATCCGCCAGCAAGTTTTAGCATACGGGGAGGCGGCGACCGAATCGCACTGAGCTGGGACCCAAATCCACGGGAATCCGCCAATGGGTTTGAAGGATACAGAGTCTACAGAGCCACGGGACGGTTCGACAGCACCTATCACCTCATCTTTCAAGCAGGCGGAACACGTCCCGCCGACCCATCCGTTCAGTGGGTATCCACCAAAACCTACTCGTTCAATGACGTCACGGCGATCCGCGGTGTTTCCTATTACTATTATGTGACTGCATTCGGCTCGCCGTTGGCTAACAACGGTGCAGGCCGCACGCCTGCGGGCTCGCTCGAGAGCAGCCGGTTCTATACACAGACCTACGACCCCGCGACGTTAAAACGTCCCGCCGGCACCAGCATGAGCCAGATTCGCATTGCTCCGAATCCCTACATCATCTCCTCGGATGAGAATCAGTTGCGCTTCCCGAACGAGGGTGATAAGATCGCGTTCTTCAATATTCCAGGGAACTGCGTGATTCGAATCTACACGGAATTAGGGGAGTTGATCAAGGAGATCGTGCACGATGATGGAACGGGGGATGCCTACTGGAATTCTATTACGTCTTCGAATCAGGTTGTCGTCAGCGGCGTGTACATCGTTGTCATCGATAACAAGGATACGGGCGAGCGGGCGATGAAAAAGCTCGTCATCATTCGATAGGACGGATATGCATTTTACGGATATCACCATGAACCAATGGGTATCACCATGAACCAACACAGTACGAAGAGAAGACGGATCGCAGCATGGCTGGTGCTGGCGATGGTCGTTGCCTCCACAGCCTCTGCGCAGCGGACAAACCAGAAGTTAGCCCAGGCCGGTATGAAATTTTTGAGCGTCGGCTTGAGTGCGAGGCAGGCTGCGCTTGCGGACGCGTTTACGGCGGGTGAAGCCAATGCCGTTTCGATGCTGTACAACCCAGCCGGTATGGCCCGGCTTGGCGGTTTTGCCGACGCCTCGGTCGGCCAAGTGAATTGGATCGCCGATATCAAACACACGTACGTCGCTGCCGCGTTCAGTCCCTGGCACGGGGATTATGGTGTACTCGGTTTCACCGTTCAGATGGTCAACTATGGCGAAATCGAGGCGACGATCTTAGCTAACAATCCTCAAGGCTACCTCGATGTCGGTATGTTCAAACCGACCGCCTATGCCGTGGGCCTTGGGTATGCAAGCGCGCTTACCGACCGGTTTTCGGTCGGCGGGAACATGAAACTGGTGAATCAAGACTTGGGAACGGGCATCGTTGAAGTCAAATACGTGAAGAACCCCAATAGAGAAGACACCGGCTACGAGGTCGTTCGGGAAGTGAAGAGTTCTCTCGACGTCGTCGCGTGGGACTTCGGCGTTCTCTACTTCACCGGTTACAAGAGTCTTGCCTTCGGGATGAGCGTGAGAAACTTTTCGAAAGAGGTCAAGTACGAGAAGGAAAGTTTCCAGTTGCCGCTGACGTTTCGCATCGGGCTTTCGATGAATATGATGGATCTCTTCGAGATGGATCCGAGCGAACAATCACTTCTCCTTGCTGTGGATGCAGAACATCCACGCGACTTTCCTGAGCAGATCAAGATTGGTGCTGAGTATTCCTTTATGGACGTTGTGGCATTCCGAGTGGGGTATGTGAGTCCGACGGACGAACACAGCATCTCATACGGCTTGGGACTGAAAACACGCATGGCGGGAGCACTCCTTGGTGTCGATTATGCGTATACGCCCTTCGGGGTCTTCAACAATGTCCAGAGGCTGTCGTTGAGAGTCGGGTTTTAACGATGGCTGTCTTAAAACCTTCGAAAGAAGGTTTGCATAGTTCTTTACAAAACTTTACACCCAGAATGACAATGAAAACAAGCATACGATGGTGGTTATCCCTGCTTCTGCTCGGAGCGGCACTCTGGTCCGGGTGCGAGAATGATAAGGTGGGCAGCTTGTGGGAGTCGTACATTATCACGCCTCGACCGAACCCGACGATTACCGGCGTTGCTCCGGCCGGGGGAGCGTTGGCGGCGGTGGATACACTGGTGATTTCTGGGACAAACTTTTCAGATGTCGTCACGGAGAACACGGTGTACATTGGAGGGGCTCCGGCATCACTTCTGTCGTCAACGGCGACGCAAATCAGGTTGCTCTCGCCTCTGGTGACCGGCTCCAACATCGAAATCAAGGTAGGTGTTTTTCGGGCTGAGCTTTTCAGCAACTCAGTTAGGTATACGCTCTTTCCGGCGATGGCTTCGTTTGGCAGGCTCGGACCGACAGAAGCTGCGGGGGCGCTTGCAACGGATGGAAGAGGAAATGTTTACGTTTCCATAAAGCCTGAGGGAGCAAATGCTCGCATCTATCGATTCACACCAGCGGGACAACGCACCGAGTACGCTCCCGAAACCCCTGGCATACCGCAATGGAATTCCCTCCGGTTAGGTCCGGGTGGTCATCTCTACGCTACACGTAGTATTCGGGCGGTTCATCGCTTCATTCCGGGAGGTGGCAGCCCGGCAGCACTTTGGACAACATTTCCCGTCGGTGTGTTTGCAACCGACCTCGACTTTGATCAAAACGAAAACTTGTGGGTGGTCGGCAATAACAGAAACATTTACCTTGTAAAGCAGGACCGTACAACCAAGGCATTTCCCTTTACCGGCAACGTACGCGCAGTTCGCGTGTTCAGTGGTTTCTTGTACTTCGCTTCGATAACGGGAACGGATGCCCAATTGTGGCGTGCGACAATCTCTGGGGAGAACTTAGGAACTCCGGAGGTCTATGTGAATCTTTCCGCGGCGTTCCCTGGCCAAACTATCGTGCCGACGTCCCTCGCCGTTTCATCGGATGGGTTTTTTTACATCGGAGCAAACTCACCCCGTTCGATGATTGTCGTTGATCCATCCAGACGCATTTCAACGCCCTACACAGCGTATACTCAACTCTTTAGTACCGGCACACTCTCGCTTGCAGCCGGAACTGACAAAGCTCTGTATGCTTCGACGCAATCCGGTGGACTACTGAACGTCGCTTGGCGAAAAGAAAGCGCTCCATACTACGCACGATGAACGGGAGAGGCTTTGCCACCGCAAGCCATCCCAGCCGACTTCTTCAAAACATGAGGAGGGACGGACCATCATCTTGTACTACAATTCACCTCATTTCCCTCACTTCACCAAATCTTAAGGAGACCACCATGAGAAGGTTAGTTTGGATTTCCCTCATCCTCGTGGCTGTCATGTCCATCACCGTTGGACAGGTAAGGATGAACTATGGATACGCGGGACCATTTCCGCCGGATAGCACCTATTACAAGTTGATTGGAGGCATCATTAACAATGGCATCGGCGTCGACCCAGCGGGTAAAGTGTGGATTCAGACCCGATTGGAGAACACGACGCGAGACTCCATCGATACGCCTGAAGGCGGGAAGAGGAGACTCTTTCCAATCTTGGTTTTCAATCCCGATGGCACTCCAGCGACTTTTTCGCCGATCAGAATTCTTACGGGCCCCACACCTACAGGAGTGACGGTTACCGACACGCTCATTCGAGGATTTGCGACGGGAGCAAACATCAATCCTGCCAACGGCAATTTCGTGGCCGTTTGGGGAACACTTGCATACAAGCCAGGGCCGTTGATGTGGGAGGTCGACTACAGGACTGGTCGGGGTGTTCGAAGAGTTCTTCTGAGTCCAACACCTGCAGGGCCGGTTCTTCAAAACAACGTTGCTTCCGTGGCAATTAATCGAGACGGAGAGTACTATATGGCTTCGGTACTTGGCGGAACCCCGGGAATGATCTTGAATCCCGATGGAACCGAAGGTACGCAGTTCGCAAGGTCCGTTCCTGCTATCGGACGGGCGATCGCTGTTTCGCGGGATGGAAATACAATTTATTTGCCGCGTTTCACCGACCGGAAGACCTACGTGTACTTCTCAAGCACCGGATCAATTGGACCTTATACTTTGACGGACAGCCTCTTCCTCGGTGCCTCTGTAGAATGTATCGCAATCCATCCGACCACTGGCTACATCTGGTTCAGTAACGACAGGAGACGGATAGATCGCCGGTACTTTCCAAACAGTTTCTACGCATATAATCCTGCAACAAAAGCCATCGTTGACAGCTTTACAGTGAGTGTGTGGGATACGTCAACCGGAGGTCCCTTGCCGAGAGGGATAGCTTTCAGCCCTACCGGCGACACAGTCTATGTCGGTCATTTCGATGTGCCTGCAATGCCCGCCGTTGTGCGTTTCATCAAGAACTTAGGTGTCAGCGTTGCGCGCGATCCGTCGGTGATCCCGACCGGTTATAAGCTTTCCCAGAACTACCCGAACCCCTTCAACCCGTCCACCACGATCAGGTTTGAACTGCCGGCCGCTGGTCTGACGACCTTGAGGGTGTACGATGTTATGGGACGTGAGGTGAGAGTGCTGGTGAACGAGCACCTGGATGCCGGGTCGTACTCCACCACCTTCGATGCGTCGGGCTTGCCATCGGGAACATACATCTATGTCCTGACGTCCGGCAGTTATCGGCAAGCGAACAAGATGATTCTGATGAAATAAGGACATTTGTCCTCCCACTTTTCTTGCAGAAAGGGATGAGGAAGGTTATCTTCTTCAGCTCGGAGCAAGAACACAAACATAGGAGGACGAATGCAGATAACGACCCGATGGAAGTCGGTCCATCGACAAGCGGAGTACAACCGACTGAGGAAGAAAACGCGAGAGCATGAGTTTGTAGGTCGATTAGAGCGGGAGTTTTGAGCCAGAGGCTCATGCGCCTTTGGCGCAGAGTTTAGTCCGCGAGAGAGTCGCGGGGTGTTAGAAGTTGTAGAGGAGATGTTCTTTGAGAATCGAGAGATCGGCGCAGGGCAGATCGAGTATACGTGTGTGAGCGCCGAGGAAGGACCTGGTAAGTCGATAGAGGAGTTGAAGAAGGTGCGGGTGAGGCTGACGAAGGAACTGACCAGCGACCGGGATGTTCAAGCTCGGTTCGGAGATAGTGCAATGCGGAATCACAGCGGCAGATGCAAGTGGCGCTAGAGCTGCTGACATTTCTAAAGAGTTACTACACCCCCAAAAATCACAAGGGTCAACGCTTGACAAACAGCTCAAGTTTTCCTATACTCCATCGCAAGGCCGAATCCTTCGGCGCTGGGCGGCTTGCCTCAGAAAACCGGGTTGCACTCCCCTTAACAATGCTATTGACCCGCGATGCCCTCCCGCTACGACATATTGCGCGCAGTTCCCATCTCAACAATTTTCGTTTTAGGAGTACCCAAGCCATGAAGTCGGCATTCAGCAGAACTCTGTTCTGTACGCTCTTTTTATTTTCATCTCTGGCTGCTCAAACCGGAAAGATCTCGGGCACGGCGACTGACGCCAGCACAAACGAACCCTTGATTGCTGCGAACGTGGTTATCCAAGGAACCACAATAGGTGCCGCAACAAACCTTGAAGGTTATTTTGTGATCTTGAATGTCCCCCCTGGCACCTACAACGTCCGGGCCTCAATGGTCGGCTACAACCCTGTTACTCTCTCCGACGTCCGAGTCAACATCAATCAAACCACATCTCTCGATTTTCGCCTCAGCCAAACCGTATTCGAAACTGAAGAGATACTTGTTGTAGCCTCTCGACCGGTTGTGCAGAAGGATGTCTCGTCAAGCCAATTGAATCTGAACTTTCGCGAGATCGAGTATCTTCCCTCTGTGCGAACGATCTCGAATGTCATCGGCTTGCAAGCGGGAATTCAGGTCAGCCAGACGACGGGTGATTTGATCATCCGAGGCGGAGGTGCAGATCAGACGGCATTCGTGCTGAACGGCCTGAATCTGAGGGACGAACGCACCAACAAGCCGTACCTGGGGATCAGCCTCACGTCCATAGACAATATCCAGATACAGACGGGAGGTTTCAACGCAGAATACGGGAACATCCGGTCTGGGATCGTGAACGTAACAACAAAGGAGGGAGGCCGAAATCAGTACTCCGTCGGTTTCCTGGGGCGTTACAGTCATCCTGCCCCGAAGCACTTTGGCAGCTCGCCGAATTCGTTCAACTCATACTGGATTCGACCGTACCTGGATCCGGAAGTATGTTGGACTGGCACAAAGAACGGTGCCTGGGATCAATTCACCCAGAACCAGTATCCAGAATTCGAGGGCTGGATCGCTCTCGCAGCTAAGACACTGAAGGATGACGACCCTGATAACGACCTCACTCCTGAAGCAGCGCAGCGCATTTTCTTATGGCAGCACCGGAAGGAGTTGAGCATCAAGAAGCCGGACTACGATGTTGATGCTAGTTTTGGCGGTCCTGTGCCTCTTGTTGGTTCGATGCTGGGCGATCTCCGATTTTTCATGTCGCATAGACGGACGAGAAGCATGTACCTCATACCCCTCTCGCGCGATGCCTACGAGGACTACAACACACAATTCAAGCTCACATCCGATTTGGGAACGGGCCTGAAGCTGACGCTCGAATATCTGAGCGGAGAGGCGACGGGGACCAATGACAACAATGCTGGGCTTGCGGGACTGCTTACCACGCCGAGCAGCATCGCTGCGAGGCTTCATCGGGTGAGCTACATTGACGCCCGAATATTCACGACTGACTTCTGGGCTCCATCTACAATCAAGCGCGAGATGTACGGAGGGAAGCTTACTCATGTGCTGAGTCCATCTACATTTTATGAAGTGAGCGTAAACCGGTTTACGACGTCGTACTCGACAAATCCGGGTCGGCGGCGCGATCCGAGCCGGGTGTACAAATTCGGAAACAACTACTACGTCGATGAATCACCCTTCGGTTTCCAGCCTCATCCAAGCACAGGCATCAACGGTCTGCGCATGGGGGTGGGAATGAGTAACTCTCGAGATAGCAGCGAAGTATCGGTTATCACGGCACGCATAGACTTCACGAGCCAACTCGATCGTTACAACCAGTTGAAGGCAGGGGCTGAATTCATTTATACGGACAACAACGTCAACTATGCCTCAATCGATGCATTTCTCCCTGAGGGCCGATCCCGCTCCGTGTGGCACACATTCCCGATTCGTGCCGCCGTCTATGTTCAAGACAAGCTCGAATTCGCGGGGATGATCGTTAACGCGGGACTTAGGTTGGACTACTCCGACCCGCGCGGAACGTGGTACGCATATGATCCGTTTAATCCAGTCCTTGATGGCGAGAGATCCAGGATAGTCAAGAATGTCACATTGAGTCCGCGATTAGGAGTAGCCTTCCCTGTGACGGAGAATTCGAAGCTCTTCTTCAACTACGGGCATTTCCGTTCGATGCCAACTCCTGAGAATCTCTTCCTTGTCCGCCGGTTTCTGGTGGGGAATGTCCTTACGTACCTTGCGAACCCGAGTAATCCGTTGCCGAAAACGGTGGCGTACGAGCTGGGCTACGAGCACAGCCTCTTTGATCAATACCTGATCCGCGTGGCAGGATACTACAAAGACGTGGCCAAGCAACATACCTCGACACGGTACCTGAATCCCTCGATCGGGCTGAGCTACAGCGTTAGTACTGCAAATTCATACGAGGATATACGAGGATTTGAGTTGACCTTGTCGAAGAACCGTGGCGACTGGATTCAGGGTTTCGTGAACTACACCTACATGGTATCGACGGCGGGCCGATTCGGGTTCGCCCAGTTCTCCTCGAAACGGTCGGATCAGAGAGAATATGAGCGACGGAACATAGAGAGAGACTTGTATCAGCGACGCCCCGTGCCCCAACCGTACGGGCGGCTCAATCTCGATTTTTTCACGCCGCGCGAATTTGGACCTGCGGTCGCAGGTCTGAGTCTCCTGGGCGACTGGCGGTTGAGCCTCCTTGGAAGCTATTCCGCCGGTGAATATTTCACTTGGGCGGGGGGAGGGGACGCGACCCTTGTGGTGACCGGGATTACTGGAGCTACGTCGCAGATTGAGCACAACGTCCAGTGGAGAGACTACTACGGTCTCGATTTGCGCCTGAGCAAAGCGATCACTGTCGCGGGTGTCGGCGTTGAGGTCTTTGTGGATATCAGCAATGTTTTCAATCTCAAGTACTTCCATTCAGATGGCTTCGGGTTCAAAGACGGCAGCGATTTCGACGCCTACATGAGATCCTTGCACCTGCCGGCGAGCATCGGGGATCAGCTTGCAGGCACCTATATCAATATTCCGGGGAATGATCGTCCCGGGGATTACAGGAAAGCCGGAGTCAAGCCAGTCCCGATGAAAGGGATTGAGACCACAGACTCTGAGAAGAACCCCTATCCGACCTATATCTACTATGTCCGAAGTACGAAGCAATTCATGAGGTACGTAAACGGGCGTTGGGAAATCGAGGACCTGTCAAGGGTTGATCAAGTGTTGAGGGACAAGGCATACATTGACATGCCTAATCTCGACTATTTCACCTTTCTTGATCCTCGGGACATTTTCTTTGGAATCAGATTCAGCTTGACGCTGTAGAATTGCATGCGTGCGTCTCACAAGTTCCATTGACAGATGACATCACACCAATGAAACAACCGCGTAGAGTTCGAAAAGATGGTTTGACAGGATACGCTGTGCTCGTGCTAGCGTTGGCGATTCCATCCTTGTTGCTGGGTCAACATCGGGTGAAGTGGATGAGTGTTGGCTCACTACACAACTGGTATTCAAGCATGGGTTCTGAGCGAGAGGTCGGCCGCCGGGGACTCGTGGCCGATCAGCAAGACGGCATACAATGGCCGGCGATTCATCGCTACCAGGACTCGCAAGCTGCCAAAGCGCTGTGGATTGCAGTTAATCCCTACACGTATACTGACGGATCGATAGGACCGTACGTCGTTCATGTTGGACCTCGCGTCTCAGGAGTCGGCGAATTTTTCCCGGTCAAATTCGAGATGGTTAGCAAATTCAAACCACCTGAAGTAATAGTTGACGGTAACCTATCTGAAGGGAAGCCGGTGGATAACGACAGGGTCGATCCGACCATCAAAGCCGATAGAATGATCGTCAACGTCGTCAACACAGCGGCCGGAATTACGATGACCCGGACCATAATGCAGTTCAGCCAACACTGGCATGACAACTACTTCATCTACGACTACGTTTTCAAGAATACTGGAAACACTGATGAGGACGCGGAAATCGAGAAACCGAATCAGACGCTCCAAGGGGTTTACTTCTACTTCCATCACCGATACGCAGTGAACGCGGATGTACGATTCGTCATCGGACAAAATCCAGTCGGCTGGGGGATTAATACGATGATCGATTCCCGCGGTGACGGGCATAATCCATCCGCCACATTTTTCCCGGGGAACAAAGACAATGATATCCGTGCTCAATACGCTTGGCATGGAAAGTATCCTCCCTTCACTCAGTACGACAATATAGGTGGACCGATCTGGGTTCCTTTCTATGACAGGACCGATACGGTCGGCAGGCTGGGAGCAGCTCAGTTCGTAGGGACAGCGACGATACATGCTGACAGATCAGCCACTGACAAGTCAGATGAAATGCTACAGCCATCCACGATGTCGTATGAGGGCTCAGATGAACCGAACACCTCAGGGAACAATCACTTGAACCCGGTGCGCAACGCTTCCGAGTATGACTGGATTCAGAGAGGACGTGTGTCCCCCCGCCACGCTGACCGTATTGGCCCCGCTGGCGATCCGTCCATTGGACTGGATGGCCGCACAACACCTGGGGGGCAATCTATCGCGACGGGCTATGGGCCTTATACACTTGCCCCGGGTGACAGCATTCACCTCGTGATCGTGGAGGCCATGGCGGGGCTGAGTCGGGAGGCGTGCATTGAAATCGGCAGAGCCTTTAAGGTGAGCGGGGGCAATGTCAACGCGCCGATCACTTATGCGGGTGCCACGAAGACAAAGAACGAATGGGTTTACACGGGCAGGGATTCGCTCTTTCAAACCTTCCGCCGGGCAATTGCGAACTATTCCTCAGGGTACAACATCCCTCAACCGCCGCCACCGCCGCAGTCCCTCACTGTCAATTCGGGGGCAGGGAAGATCTCTCTCCGATGGGACGTGTATAATCGGGGAGATCCCAGCACAAAGGGATTCCGCGTCTATCGAGCTGTTGGGAGAGTAGACAGCACGTACTACCTTATCTACGAAGCCCCTCCGCACATCTTGAGTTACGAGGATACGACCGCCGCCATTGATGTTGCTCACTACTACTATGTTGTCTCAGTTGGGGAACCGGCGGCTAACAACAATCCCACTCTTAATCCGACGGGCACGCTCTTGAGCAGCCGGTACTACACTCAGACTTACGACCCCGCCTATCGTCGTGTGGCAGCTCCTTTGACGCTCGATGCATCAGCGATTCGAATCGTGCCGAACCCGTACAATGTGACAGCAGACCCAACCCGACTTCTCTACCCTGACGAACCGAACAAGATCACCTTCAAGAATATTCCTGGTGAGTGCACGATAAGAATCTACTCGGAACTAGGGGAACTGATCACGACGATCGAACACACCGATGGTACGGGAACGTATGATTGGTTCCAAACCACGGCCTGGCAACAGATCATCGTGAGTGGTGTCTATATTGTGGTATTCGAAACGCCGAAGGGAGAACGGGCCATGAAGAAATTTGTCGTGATACGGTGAATGAAGATGAAAAGCCAGACTTTTAATTACTATCGGACTATGTCTCCCCTGCGCGCCGGCTTGTTGATCGCTCTCTTCCTCTCAGCGCTTTTCAGAGCAGCCCCCGCGCAGCAAAAGCTCGCGCAGACAGGGATGAAGTTCCTAAATGTCGGTACAAGTGCCCGTGTGACTGCAATGGGCGAGGCCTTCACGGCGGTCGAATCTGCATCCCCCGCAATGTTTTTCAATCCTGCTGGCATGGCCCGCATGGAGTCTCTGGTCGATGTGGCCCTTGGCCAGACCGGTTGGATTGCGGATATCAAGCATCATCATGCAGGACTGGCGGTCAGTCCCCTGGGGGGAGATTATGGGGTAATCGGGCTGATGGCGATGTCCGTTGACTATGGAGAAATGGAGGAAACAGTCCGGTGGCCTAATGAGCAGGGGTATCTTGACCTGGGCACCTTCACTCCGCGGGCATTGATGATCGGAATTGGCTATGCAAAAGCCTTGACAGAGAAGTTTTCAGTCGGCGGGAATGTGAAATTCGTGACGCAAAACTTGGGAAGCAGTGCAATCGGGTTTGACAAGAACGAACTCATCAAGAAGAACAATATTGCAGAGGTCTTCGCCTTCGACTTCGGAATGCTGTACAAAACCGGGCTGAGGAGCTTGAATTTTGGGGTGAGCGTCCGGAATTTTTCCAGAGAAGTGAGATACGAACGCGAAGGATTTCAGCTGCCGCTGATCTTTCGTATTGGACTCTCGATGAATATGATCGACCTCATCGCATCGGATCAGACGACGCATTCTCTTCTTCTTGCGGTAGATGCAACACACCCTCGCGATTATCCGGAACAGATAAACATCGGGGCCGAGTATGTGTTCATGAACATGATCGCGGTTCGTGCGGGATACATGTTTAACAACGATGAGTACGGACTTACAGCGGGGGTCGGCGTTCAACAAGGGATTAGCGAGTTAAACCTGGGGGCCGATTATTCATATACACCATTTGGGATCTTTGATCCAGTGCACCGGATTACAGTCCGGTTTTCCTACTAAGGGACGGTAATGGACGCTGACCACAATAAACCTATGCCGATCGCATTTCTCAGGTATTTGGCTCAGATCTATCTGATCACTGGAGCATTCTTGGTGGCTATCTCATTCGGCGTAAGCAGTTGCACAGTTGAGGATACACCAAGCCTGTTTGATCCGGATTACAAAGCCCGGCCAGATCCCGTGATTAGCTCAGTCACCCCATCCAGCGGCCTGGCAGGAGTTACAGGGGTTACGATTGCGGGAGCGAATTTCTCCGCGGTGAAAGATCAGAATCTTGTATACTTTGATGCCGTCAGGGCTCAGGTGCTGGAGGCGACTCCATCACAGCTTCTTGTTCTGGCTCCAGTTCTCATCAAGGACTCCATAAGGCTGCGCGTGGCTGTGATGGGTGCTGAGCGTTTCAGCAACACTGTCTTCTATAAACTGGACGCAGCAATTGCGGAAATGAAGGGGATCAGCATCGCCGAAGAACCTTGGGCGACTGCCGTGGATGCGCAGGGAAATATCTTTGTATCGATGCTTTCTGAAGGCCGAGGTGTGGGAGTGAAAAAGTTCACACCCGACGGGAAGAAGAGTGATTACGCCTCTACGAGATTCGAGACCAAGTATCAGTCGTTGAAATTCGGGCCCGACGGCAAACTATACGGCGCCTGGAACATTCGCGCGTTGGCCCAGATACCAGGTGAAAACATGACACCAATCCTCTGGGTGACCCTCCCGAGCGGCACAAGGATCTACGACTTCGCATTCGATGCAGCCGGAAACATATGGGCCGCAGGTCATAACGTTGAGTTCTACAGCGTAAAGGTTGACAAGAGCGTGCGCACCTTCCCGTTCAGAGCGAACATCAGGGCTGTGCGAGTGTATGACAACTACCTATACCTCGCGGGGAAGACATTTCCCGACAGCTTAGAGAAAGTAGTTCGGTATCGCATCTACTCAGCTGACAGCCTCGGCGTACAGGAGGTCTACTTCAATTTCTCGGCTTCCAAGTTCGCAGCACCGGGAAAGAGCATCTACTCGATTGCTTTTGCGTCTCAGGGCGATCTTTTCGTCGGCACTGATCTGAACGACCCGATTCTCGTTGTGCGTCCGTCGGGAGAAGCCGACTCGTTCTATCCGGGACTGATCACGTCCGCGATCCACATTCTTGTGTGGGGAAAGGGGACCGAACTTCTCGCGGTCCAGGGCACGGCAGCGCAGGGGGCGGTGACGAGATCAAGCAAGATCTTTAGAATCAATGCGCAGGTGAGTGGTGCGCTGTAGCTTCCTTTATTGGAGTACGTTTCGTTCCCGGGAGCACCATTTTGAAGGCGGAAATGGCACTCCGGGGAGGAGGACGAAGCGATTCACATCAGGCTAATTCATGCAGTAGCGATATAGCTTCATTAACCTTTTCCTAACCTACAAAGGGAGGTCATTATGAGAAAATTTACCGTGCTCACCTTTGCTCTCTTGCTTCTGCTGCCTGCTACAGTCGTCGCTCAATGGCAGTCTGTGAGGGCTTATTCTCCGTTCAAGAGCCCGTGGAAGCCAGACAATCTTTGGGGAAGTCATGGAGTGGCCGTTGATCCCGAAGGGAAGATCTGGATGGCTCCTTTCGATGCCACTGACACAGTGACCATCGGGTCCGGTATCAATGCGCGGAGGCGGGAGATCTTCGTTTTTTATCCCGATGGAAGAAAGGCCCCATTTTCACCGGTGAAGATCATCCTCGGCGACTCGCTCAACTGGAATATGTCCGGGCGGGGGATTACCACTGATCACAAGGGCAACATCCTATATTCCAGTTTCCACAGGATATTCCGCATTGACTACAAGACGGGAGTTGGAATCAACAAAATCGAAGGTGTCTTCCCCGGTGCCGCTATTACCGCGGCGGGTGTGGACTCTGCCGGAAACATATTTGTCAGCAGAGTGGTCGGGGGAGGCCATCCTGTGAAGATTTACGGCAGTGATTTCAGCTTTATTGGCAATGCGTTAGACTCCACACGAAGTATTTCGAGGGCCCTGGCCGTCTCCGGAGACGGAACCACGATGTACCTTCCAAATATTTACAGAGGTGGGGGGAGTCCCAACGGAGTCTATGTGTTTCGCAACGCTTTGGGACCCGGCTTCGGCGCCTACACCGTTGTAGATACAATCTTCAAAGGAGCACAGTGCGAGGCAATCGGGTGGCAACCAAGGAAGGGCGCGAAACCGCTGCTCTGGGTTGCCGCAGGTTCCATGGAAAATCCGCCAACTGCGCCCTGGACAGAATCGACGTTTTATGCATACAATACAGTAACAAAACGAGTCGTCGACAGCCTCAAATGGGGCGTTACGTTTCCCGACAATCCGACATTTGACGATACAGTCAGGAACGTCCAGCGGCGAAGAGCACGAGGAATTGCGTTCACATCGACCGGCGACACGGCGTACGTGACGATGTTCCTGGCCGATTCGAACTCTGTGAAGATGTTTGTCAAAACAGTCACGCGAGTGGAGCGCGAGAGGGAAACGATCGTAGAGGGGTACTCATTGTCTCAAAACTATCCGAACCCCTTCAACCCGTCCACCACGATCAGGTTTGAACTGCCGGCCGCTGGTCTGACGACCTTGAGGGTGTACGATGTTATGGGACGTGAGGTGAGAGTGCTGGTGAACGAGCACCTGGATGCCGGGTCGTACTCCACCACCTTCGATGCGTCGGGCTTGCCATCGGGAACATACATCTATGTCCTGACGTCCGGCAGTTATCGGCAAGCGAACAAGATGATTCTGATGAAATAAGGACATTTGTCCTCCCACTTTTCTTGCAGAAAGGGATGAGGAAGGTTATCTTCTTCAGCTCGGAGCAAGAACACAAACATAGGAGGACGAATGCAGATAACGACCCGATGGAAGTCGGTCCATCGACAAGCGGAGTACAACCGACTGAGGAAGAAAACGCGAGAGCATGAGTTTGTAGGTCGATTAGAGCGGGAGTTTTGAGCCAGAGGCTCATGCGCCTTTGGCGCAGAGTTTAGTCCGCGAGAGAGTCGCGGGGTGTTAGAAGTTGTAGAGGAGATGTTCTTTGAGAATCGAGAGATCGGCGCAGGGCAGATCGAGTATACGTGTGTGAGCGCCGAGGAAGGACCTGGTAAGTCGATAGAGGAGTTGAAGAAGGTGCGGGTGAGGCTGACGAAGGAACTGACCAGCGACCGGGATGTTCAAGCTCGGTTCGGAGATAGTGCAATGCGGAAGGTTCAGATCTTGCGGGTGACGGAAGAAGCGTATGACCAGGGAAGATTGCTGACGCAAGAAGGCCTGGAACGGATTCTGGGAGTAAGCAGTCGAACGATTCGGCGCGATGTGGGAGAGCTCATGGAGAAGAAGAAGGTGAAGTTGTATCAGTTATAGTCGGGTGTTTCTGTTTCGACGAAAAATGATCCTCATGAGAGAGAGGAGCATACAATGAATCCAATGAATCGTTGTGCTCAATTGATGGTGTTGGGAGTCCTCCTCACGTTACCGTACCACCTGCTTGCGCAAGTCGCGCAGAAGAGGGAGTTCCGGGGTGCATGGATTGCGACGGTAGTGAACCTCGACTGGCCCTCCACAAGGGGAGGAGATCCGCAGACACAGAGAAACGAACTCGTCACCATTCTCGACGGCTTGGAACGTGCCGGCATCAATGCGGTCATTTTCCAGATCAGACCTGAATGTGATGCGATGTATCCATCCACGATCGAGCCGTGGTCCTTCTGGTTAACAGGGCAACAGGGGAGGGCTCCCGTCGTTCCGTTTGATCCGCTTCAATTCGCCATTCAAGAGGCGCACGCGCGTGGGATGGAGCTGCATGCGTGGTTCAATCCGTATCGTGCGGAGCGGCGAGTCGGCACCTATCCTCTCGCTTCCAATCACGTCATCAACACGAATCCCGGCTGGATCCTGACCTTTGGATCGCTCAAGATGTTGAATCCGGGGATGAGTGCTGTGCGCAACTACATCGCACGAGTGATTGGTGATGTCGTCAGGCGGTATCCGGAGATCGACGGCGTTCATTTTGATGACTACTTCTATCCCTATTCACCCAAAATCACGACGGAAGATCAGGCAACCTTTGATGATGAGCCGCGTGGTTTCACCGACATCAACATGTGGAGAAGAGATAACGTCAACATCTTCGTTAAGCAAGTGTACGATACCATTCTCGCGATCAATCCGCGGGTTAAATTTGGAATCAGTCCGTTCGGCATTTGGAAGAGTGGAACGCCACAGGGAATCGTGGGACTTTCTGCGTACTATGATATCTTCTGCGATGCGCTCGCTTGGCTTCAACAGCGTACCATCGATTATCTGACGCCTCAACTGTACTGGCCGTTTTATGGCGAGCAAGATTACGGGAAACTCATGCCGTGGTGGGCATCGGTGGTGTCGAGCAGCGGGCGGCATTTCTATCCGGGACACGCCGCCTGGCGTATCACCGACACCGACCACTACTGGGGTGCATCGGAAGTGCTGGACCAAATACGGTTGAACCGGAACACCGCCGGCACGTTGGGAAGCGTCTTTTTCCGTGCGCGGTTCGGAATTACCGACAATCCCGACGGCTTTGCCGATTCGTTGCGGACCGACCTGTATAAATATCCTGCCCTTCCGCCAATCATGCCGTGGAAGGAAACAACGCCCCCCAACGCTCCGAACGCATTGACCATCACGAAATTAAACTCCTCGGCCGTGGTGAGCTGGAGCGCGCCGACGGTTGCATCCGATGGTGAGGCCGCCAGCCAGTACGTTGTCTATCGCTCTCCTTCGCTCCCCATCAACTACAACGACCCGAGACTGATCGTCTCCATTCAAACAACCACAAGCTACGCAGAATCGACACTCCCACCAACGGGTCTGACGTACTACTATGCCGTCACTGCGCTCGATGGGCTTCAGAATGAAAGCCAACCCAGCAACATCATGGGATTGAGCGCCGGCGGCGTCGAGGGCATCGAACAACAAGTTTCACCACCGATTGCATTTCGTTTGAATCAGAACTTCCCGAATCCTTTCAATCCTACCACCCTCATCTCCTTCCGCATCCCGCATGAAGAGAAAGTGACATTAGCGGTGTACGATCTGCTGGGTCGGGAGGTGCGAGTGCTGGTGGACGGCATCAGAGGCACGGGCGATCATCAGGTGCTCTTCGATGCAAGCGGCCTGCCTACCGGAGTCTACATCTATCGCCTCAGAGCTGGAGAGTTTGTTGAGAGCAGAAAGATGCAGTTGGTGAAGTAAGATAGCTGAGACCAAGGCGTCCTTCGTCGAGGAATGAGCAGAGGATTCCCATGCAGCGAAATCGATTCCTTTTGCTGACCCTGCTCACCGCCGTTGCAGTATGCCAGCCGGGCCAGTCACAGATATTCTATGACACGGTGTCCATCAGGCCTGTGGGGCCGGGCATGATGCATTACCGCATCGTTGCTCCTGCGTTGCCGTGGGCCATCAACGTCCTTCAGGTGGATCTCACCAATCCGTACGTGACCCTTGAAACCGTTAAGGCCAACGATAGGCTTGTCGGGCTCGAATGGACGAGCTCCATGGCGAGCCGCAAGAGCGGTCCCGGCCGTCTTGCCGTCGGAGCCATCAATGGGGATTTCTACGGGGGCGGGGGCATCCCTTCGAACATTCAGATCTCCCGCGGGGAGATCCTTGTCAGGCCAATTGCGCGCCCCGCGCTGGGTTTCAACGTGCGCAACGTGCCAATGATCAACAACGTCACGATGGCTGTCACGGCCTCGCTCCGCGATACCGTTGCAGTCGTTCACGGTGTCAACACGACGCGGGGAACAAACCAGTTGATTCTGTTCAACTCGTACAACGGATTTACGACCGGAACGAACGAATTCGGCACGGAGGCGTTGCTGCGTCCGGTGACTGGATGGATAGCCAATGATACGATCATTTGCGTCGTGGAGTCCATTCAGCAGGGGATCGGAAACATGCCAATTCCGAAAGGCCGGGCCGTACTGTCGGGTCACGGAACCTCGGAGTCGAGTGTGATGTCCAGGCTGCAGTCGGGCGATTCCTTGAAACTGTTCCAGAGAATTTCTCCCGGTCTCGCAGAGCTCAAGGAAATGATCGGAGGCAGCGAAAGAATTATCCACAATGGAATCAATGTCGGCGCATGGCCCGTACGGCATCCAAGGACTGCGGTGGGATTTTCACGGGACAGCTCGACACTCTTCCTGGTTACTGTCGATGGAAGACAGCCTTCCAGTGTCGGGATGACGTTAACAGAGATGGGTGAATTCCTATTACGGCTCGGAATATACCAGGCAATCAATTTAGATGGCGGTGGATCGACAACAATGGTAATACGAAACTCCGTCATGAACTCGCCATCTGATGGGGGCGAACGCGCCGTATCGAACGGCTTGCTGGTGCTTTCCTCCGCCCCGACCGGCTCCCTCTCGGCTGTCACGATCAGTCCGAAGAGCACCAGGGTTTTTCGCGGTCAACAGAGGAGGTTTCTCGCATTCGGCAGGGATGGGTACGGAAATCCGTCAGAGATCGATCCCGCATTCGTGCGTTTCTCATGCGATCCGCAGATTGGGTCAATCGATTCATTGAGCGGCGTCCTGACCACGGTTCGGTCGCCCGCCGAAGGAATGGTCTACCTGCGGTACCAGTCATATCTGGACTCGGCTCGCGTGGTCGTGAAGCCTCTCGGAAGGATTCTTCTCTCCCCCACCAGCGTTGTCACCGATACGATTCGCACCATCAGCTACTCGGTCGATTCACACGACGTCGACGGCCTCAGGCAGACCTTTCCGCCGGATGCATACGAATGGACGCTGACCAACTCGACAGTCGGCTCTATCAGCAGCACAGGCGCGTTCAAGGGTGCGGCGGAGGGGACAACCGGCGTCGTTGCATCACTCGACGGCATTTCCGATACCGCGTTCGTGCGCGTTG
This sequence comes from Bacteroidota bacterium, assembly GCA_041695045.1. GTDB lineage: Bacteria > Bacteroidota > Ignavibacteria > UBA10030 > UBA10030 > JBGFRR01. The sequence continues at coordinate 23,707 of JBGFRR010000150.1, read as the reverse complement.
AGATCGGGAAAGGCTACTCGCTCCTCGACCCTCTGGAAAGCCTTTCGGGTTGGACCGTCTCGGCCGTCGAGGTCGACAGCTTTTCCGTGACTGTTGTCAATTCCGTTTCGACAGCGGCAGATTCTTCCTTCAGGATCGATTACAGCTTCACCGGCTCGCCGAACATCAGCTACATCTATCTCGACAAGAGGTTTCCTGTGTTTGGAGTCCCCGACTCCGTGATCATCGATGCGCGGACGGATCAACATCGGCACAGGATTTTTTATGTGATTGAGGATGACAACAGGGAACAATTTCGCCTGTTTTCCACGAGGCTTCTCGACAGAGTCGGCGTGCTGGATACGATTCGGGCTCCCTTGTCTCCCAACCTGGTCATTACACAGGGGGCACAGTTGAATTTTCCCATCGTGATCAAAAGAATCGAAATCCAGCTTGTCTTCCGCCATCAGCCGGGTGTCCGTTACAGCGGGACGCTGTTCCTCAACAACCTGCGTGTGAGTTATCCCCAGAAGCTGACCACGGCCATCGAATTCTCCCCTCAATCGAATCCGGCGTCTTTCTCTCTTTCCCAGAACTACCCCAATCCCTTCAATCCTTCCACGGTAATTCGATTCAGCATCGAAAAGGACGGCCTCACCACACTTAGGGTGTATGATCTGATAGGAAGGGAAGTGACAACCCTGGCGAACGAGCACTTGAGGGCAGGTGCGTACACGGCGAAGTTCGACGCTTCACATCTCCCATCGGGGATGTATGTGTATGTTCTGATGTCTGGCGGACAGCGGCTTGCTAAGAAGATGGTTATGCTGAAATAAGGACATTGGACCATTGGCAGCCCATTAAGATAAGATAAAGGAACAAAGAATGAATCGTTGTGCTCGATTGATGGTGTTGGGAGTCCTCCTCACGTTACCGTACCACCTGCTTGCGCAAGCCGCGCCGAAGAGGGAGTTCCGGGGTGCATGGATTGCGACGGTCCTGAACTTCGACTGGCCGCCGAGCCACCTGCGAGCAACCGGTGTCAGTCAGCAACAAAAAGACGCCCTCGTCAGCATTCTCGATCAACTCCATCAGGCAGGTTTCAATGCCGTCATCTTTCAGGTGCGTCCCGAGTGCGACGCCTTATACAACTCACCCTACGAGCCCTGGTCGTACTGGTTAACGGGCCAGCAGGGGGTGGCGCCGAATCCGTATTACGATCCGCTCCAATTCGCTGTGGAAGAAGCGCACAAGCGTGGAATGGAGCTGCATGCGTGGTTCAATCCCTACCGGGCCGTCCGTCCGTCCATTTACACAAGAGCCCCCAATCATGTTTCCAATAGGCATCCCGAGTGGATCTTGGATTTCCCCAACGGAAAGATTCTGGATCCCGGTTTGCCGGCGGTACGGGACTATGTTGCGAGGGTGGTCTCCGATATTGTGCGGCGCTATGACATCGACGGCATCCATGCTGATGACTACTTCTACCCGTATCCCAAAGAGAGTTTCCCGGGAATTACAAATCAGGACGATGCAACATATGCTCAAAATAACCCCGAAGGTCTCGACCGGGGAACATGGCGAAGGGAAAACGTCAACAAGCTTCTCAAGCAGATCAGCGACAGCATTCGAGTCATTAAGCCCCACGTGAAATTCGGGATGAGTCCGTTCGGAATTTGGAAGAACGGAGTCCCTTCCGGAATATTCGGTCTTGACGCCTATAGCACCATCTACTGCGATGCGATCACGTGGTTGCAGCGAAAATACATCGACTATCTGGCACCCCAGCTGTACTGGGCGTTTGGAGGTGGGCAAGACTACGCGAGATTGCAACCGTGGTGGGCAGATTCGGCGGCCGCCAACGGTCGGCACCTGTACACAGGAAACGCGACCTACCGCATTGGCAGTGGGTATGCGGTGACAGAGATTCCCAACCAGATCAATTTCAACCGGGCCAACCCGAAAGTTCAAGGCAGCATTCAGTTTCGTGCGTTGAGCATTACCGGAAATCTCGGCGGTATTCACGATCTTCTCAAATCAAACGTCTTCTTGTATGCATCCATCATTCCAGCGATGAGCTGGAAAGCCGATGCGACCCCTCCAAATGTGCCGGTTGCTTTGACCTCATCGACCGTGTTCGCGAATAGTTACAGATTACAGTGGACTCCACCGTCAGCCGCGGCCGACGGTGATACTGCGGCACGTTATGCAATCTATCGCTTTACAACTCCGGTTCCAGCACAGAAAGATCGCGAGAGCGGCAGAAGTCTCCTCAGTCTCACGGGGATCCCACAAGCCGTTCCCCGATCAGTTGTGGATACCGTGGGAGTTCAGTTTTATTACGCTGTTTCTGCTCTGGACCGCAATAACAACGAAAGCGATCTAAGCAACGTTATTCCGCTCAGCGGCGGAGTAATTCCTACACAACCGGTACTCGCTTATCCATCAAACAACGAGCAGTTCTTCCCACAAGGGGGCAGACTCAAGTGGAGGGCTTCGCCAAATGCAATCGTTTATCGAATCGAATTTGATTCTACTCAAAACTTCGGTCCATCCTCGATGCTCGTAAGGCCAAATGTAAGTGACACAACGATTCTTCCTACTGGACTTCTCGCCGCAAGAACGTACTATTGGCGCGTAGCGGCGGGGAACCAGGTCGGAACGAGCAGCTACTCTCAGGTTTTCTCATTCAAAACGGGCTGGCCGCTGCCTCCGACGCTTGTTTCACCTGCCAGCGGGACAAAGAACCTAAGCCGCACACCGACATTCACATTTACGAGGAGTACCGGCACATCCTGGCGACTCCTCATTACTGATGCCGCGAGTCAGGCCACTGCGCTTGATACGACAGTCACCGATACATCAGTGACAATCAGCAGAACGCTTGCGGCTTTCAAAGTTTACGGCTGGAGGGTTGCCGCAATCAACGCTTACGGTTCCAGTGATTGGTCGGCCGAGTATAGATTCAGAACCGAGTCTGTAACCTTTGTCGAAAACGACGGCTCGATCCCAACTGACTATGTGCTCAGCCAAAACTACCCGAACCCCTTTAACCCGGTGACGACCATCCAATTTACTTTGCCTCAAGAGGGACATACCGTTCTTCGTGTCTATGATCTCCTCGGCCGGGAGGTTGCCGTGCTTGTGAACGAATCACTCGCTGCGGGTCGCTACACTGTACAGTTCAACGCCTCTGAGCTTTCCTCCGGCATGTATATCTACACACTGACATCGGGTGGAATGCGTTTGAGCAAACGAATGGTTCTGCTGAGATAAGAGGCTTCATCCTCTTCCGTCCGTTGCAAGATCTGGTGCAAAAATTTTCTACGCTGTAGGGGAGGTTGCACAGACGGAGGCCGATGTTGACACCGTATTCCGTCCGTTCATCGAAACGGTGGGGAAGTTTTACTCACCGCATCCGGCGCATATCTACCGAAACTACTACCCGATGAAGCGTGCCATGTACCTCTACACCACATCCGAGCGCGGCGACCTTGCCTCTGGGTTCGGGACGTTTGTCGTCCACAAAGACGGGCAGCAGGTTTTCCTGCGACGAGGGTTAGTTCCTGCTACACAGCCGATTCGTTTGGAGGCGAGCGAGTAAGCATTCGTTTTCCGCGTTGCATCTCGGCTCGAATCTTCTTACTTTTTCGCCATCGTTTTCCAACCCCACGTCTCTGTACGAAAGGACAACTGCTTGTTTCGACTTCCGGCTGCGCTGTTCGCCATTTGTCTCTTCGTCATTTTCTCCCTTTCGCTTTCTGCGCAACCGAACCAACCCTCTCCGTCGCTGTCTGATGTTCGGTCGTTCGACATCAAGCTTCCCTCCCTCATTCTCACTGACGTCAATTTCAAGATTGAGCTTGCTGCGAAGGACTCCGTTGGTGGAACGGTCGCGTCGTTCAGCGACACCGTTATGCTTGCGGGTGTGGAACGGAATGTCCTCGGCCGTCGCGAACCGGCGGTGGCGGTATTCTCGGAAGGCGTTGCCGTTGTAGAGGATGCCTGGGTGACAGCAAGCGGTGACGTTGTTGTGCAGTTCGAGGCCGCTGGCATCTCGGCGAGCGCTTCGTCGCGGGCGATTCCCGGCGTTCTCAGCATCCTACCGCCGTTGCTTGCCATTGCGCTCGCTCTCATCGTCCGTCAAGTGGTGATCGCCCTCTTCGCAGGCATTTGGTTAGGGGCAGTGTTTCTGTTCGACTACAGCGTCGTCGGTGGATTCTATCGCGTGCTTGACCACTTTCTGGTGAACGCACTCTCAAAAACGAGCCACGTGCAGATTATCGCCTTCTCGATGCTGTTTGGCGGCATGGTTGGCGTCATCTCCAGAAACGGCGGTACGGTGGGGATTGCCAATCTCATTACCCGCTATGCAAAGACGCCGCGCGGTGTTCAGATTTCAGCGTGGTTCATGTCGTTTGTGATGTTCTTCGACGACTATGCCAACGTGCTTGTGCGGGGAAACCTCATGCGGCCGATCACGGACAAGCTTCGCGTTTCCCGCGAGAAACTCTCATACATCGTCGATGCCGGTGCAGCGACCGTTGCCAGCCTGTTCATCATTTCCACGTGGATCGGCTATGAGGTTGGGTTGATCGAACAAGGCCTACGGATGATCAACTCCACCGAAGACGCCTACGCGGTTTTTCTTCAAACCATCCCGTACCGCTTTTATCCCATTTTCACGCTGATTCTTGTGTTCCTCATTGGTTACACGGGCCGAGATTTTGGGCCGATGTTTGCCGCCGAACGACGCGCTCGCACGACGGGCAAAGTACTCAGAGACGGCGCGCAACCCGCCACAGACCTGACTGAAACGACTCACGGCACAAACGGCGATGCTCCTGCCCGCTGGTACAACGGTCTCGTGCCGATCCTCACGATCCTTGTTGTTGGACTCTATGGACTGTATTCGACCGGAACCGCGGCGCTGCAGGGCGAGGGGGTTACGTCGTACGGTATCGGCGACATTATCAGCAAGTCGGATTCCTACGCAGCGCTCCTGTGGGCGTCGCTCTCCGGGTGTGTGATGGCGATAGTGCTGAGCGTTACGCAACAAATCCTGACATTAGTCAAAGCGGTCGATGCGTGGTTCAACGGACTGAAAGCCATGCTCTTAGCCATGCTCATTCTCGTGCTCGCATGGTCGATCGGTTCCGTAACGGAGGAGTTGAACACGGCCGGTTACCTTGTGCAGGTGCTGCGCGGCACCATCGCGCCGCACTGGTTGCCGGTTCTGACCTTTCTGATTGCAGCCCTCATCAGTTTCTCGACAGGCACAAGCTGGGGAACAATGGCCATCATGATGCCGCTGGTGATTCCCCTCGCCCACACACTCAGCATCGATGCCGGCCTGAGCGGCCCCGACTACACGATCATTTTGCACGGCGTGATCAGCTCGGTTCTGGCGGGCGCGGTCTTCGGTGATCACTGCTCCCCAATTTCCGACACAACGATCTTGAGCTCGATGGCGTGCGCGTGCGACCACATCGACCACGTCCGCACACAGCTTCCGTACGCCGTGCTCGCGGCAGTCATTGGAATGGCCGTCGGCGATATTCCTACAGCGTACGGGCTTTCGCCGTGGATCGCCATCCCGTCTGGCGTTGTGTTGATGGTCGGCTTCCTCTATGTCTTTGGGAAAAAAGTTGATTAGCAAAAGGACACAGCCATGAATGTTTCCTGGAAAGCCATTCCGCTTTACCACAAGATTCTTGCCGCGCTTGTGCTCGGCGCGCTCTTTGGTGCGCTGTTCAATGTGAGTAAGTATGAGTTGAGCATCACCCGCAAAGCCGATACGAAAGAAGAATCCACGATGGTGCGAAACTGGGAACAGATTGAATTCCGGCAGGACACCACTGTCGTTGCGTCGTTTGGAAAAGAAGACCAGCTCAAAGTCATCCAGCAATTTCGCAGACTCTCGAAGGACGAGCGGGCACGAACGGTGGTCGTTGTGCGGGGCGAGACACTCCAGGAATTCTCGAATGTTCGGTCTGTGGAAAAGGTGAAGACCATCGCCGTCATGATCAAGCCGGTGGGGACGATTTTCATCCGCCTGCTCATGTTCATTTCTATCCCGCTGGTGTTAGCGTCGCTCATTGTTGGCGCGTCAAGCCTGGGGGACATCGGACGGGTGGGGAGGTTGGGCGGAAAAACCGTGACGTGGTATCTGATCACGACCACTGTAGCTATCACGTTTGGGCTGACCCTTGTGAACCTGATCAAGCCCGGCGAGCGCCTGTCGCCCGATGCGAGGGAAAGCTTGCTGACAGAGTTCCAGCCGGACGTGCAGACGGACATCGTGCCGATTGACCTCGTCGATCTTGTGGTTCAGATTGTTGCAACCAACCCCATCAAGGCGCTGGCCGACGGACAAATGCTGCAGATCGTGTTCTTTGCGCTGATGGTTGGCGTCAGCCTCACGATGGTGGATCAGAACAAATCCCGGCCGGTCATCCACTTTTTCGACGGCCTGAGCGAGACGATGATTCGCATGGTGGGGATGATTATGAACATAGCCCCCTACGGAGTCTTTGCGCTGATTTCGGCTACGGTGGGCGAGTTTGGGTTCGATATCCTCGGTACTCTGTTCTGGTATGCCGCAACGCTGTTGCTGGGTCTCGTTTTACATCTGATCGGTTTCCTTGGTGTAGTTGTCCGGCTCGTCACAAAGATTCCTATGCGTCGGCTCTTTTCCGGTCTGCGCGACCCGATGCTGGTTGCGTTCACGACGAGCTCCAGCGGCGCCACGTTGCCGGTGAACATGAAAGCCTGTGAGAACAACCTCGGCGTACCGAAGAAGATCACAAGCTTTGTCTTGCCTCTTGGCGCCACGATCAACATGGACGGCACAGCGATGTATCAGGCCGTTGCTGCAGTGTTTATTGCACAGGTCTATGGGTTTGATCTCGACCTGTCGCAGCAGCTCACCATTCTCCTTACTGCAGTGCTCGCGTCCATCGGCACGGCGCCGGTGCCGGGTGTGGGCATCATCATGTTGATCATTGTCCTGCGCTCGGTCAATGTGCCCGAGGAAGGCATCGCGCTCATCCTCGGTATCGACCGGTTGCTCGACATGGCCCGGACCGTGTTGAACATCGCAGGCGATGCCGCGGTTGCAACGGTGATCGCAAAGACCGAGGGCGTGCTTCAGTTGCCGCCAGAGAGGGAGACAACGGGCAAAGGGTAGAGAGGCGTTTTGCGCTACGAGTTGAGATGAGGGGTTCAGCATGAAGAAAAAAACGTCCCGACCTTCATGATGAAATCGGGACATTTTTGTTGTGCTGCACTACGCTGAGACGTATCCGGTCTTTAGAAATCCGCACCGAGCGAGAAGTAATAAAACGGAGGAGAAAAGTTCCGCCCGTCGAACTGCCACGCGACGTCGATACGCAGCGGGAAGCCGAGGAAGAAGAGCCGCGAGCCGAACCCCGTGCCGATCAACAAGTCCTTTGCACGCACGTTGCCCCCGCGATCGCGTGTGAAGGCCTTCCACTGTTTCGTATCCGACCATGCGGACCCGACATCGAGGAATGCGGTGCCGAGAATATTCTGGAAACCGATTGGCAGAGCGCCGAGGATGAAATAGCGCACGAGGGGGAAGCGCAGTTCGAGGTTCGTGATGGCGTAGCGCGTACCGTTCCGGGCGTTGTAGTTATAGCCCCGCAACGGAAGCACCGGCGTTAGGAACGCGTAGTCCTCTACGTCGATGATCGGGAAGTCGTTGTTCTGGAATCGCCGATTGATCCATCCCTCCGTCCCGCCGATAAAGAAAGATTGTCTATCCTTCCCGCTACTCAAGCCGCCGCTCAGTCGGAAGGCGAACACGTAGTCTCGCAGCAACCGCGTGTAGTCGCGGTAGTCGAACGTCGTCGTCAACAATTCCAGTGAGCGGTCGCCGAGTTTTGGACTGCCGTAGGCGGTGAAGTGGAACCGACTGCCGTTATTCGGCGCAAACCATCCCCCCTGCCAGAGCGAGTTGTCGTGCACGTACGTAAACGTCGGGAGCAGAAACGACCGGCGTTGCGGTCGCTCGAGCGGGAAGTCGAGATTGTCGCGTGAGAGATTCAGCCAGAGCAGTGAGCCCTCGATGCGGTTGAATCGGTCGATAGGGTACGACATGACCGACCCCAACGCCCACATACGGAAACGGTACAGAAAACTGTAGCCGATACCGGGGTCGAGATAGACAAACTGTGCATTGTGGAATCCCAGGAAGCCGTAATTGATTCGTTGGGGCAGATAGTAGTACGCCGCGCCGTAGTTGCTGTTCTTCAAATCGAGCTGAAGGTTGGTTTGCAGGAAAATCTGATGATCGCCTAGCATGTCGCTGAACGCCATGATGGTCGTTCCCTGCAACCCGTAGAACGTATTGTATTGAGCCGTGCCGTACACGAGGTCCGGACTGAAGTTCAACTTGTAACGGTGAGCGATGTAATTCCCCTCTTCGTCTTTGTTACCGGTGACCTCGAAGCGCGGGTACCGGGCCGGACTCGTAGCAATGGTGTCGCGCATTCGTTCCGGCGAGAACACAAAATTCCGTAAATCGGGACGCTCGACAGGAAGATAGCGGCTTTCCTCGATGGTCGTATCGGCCACGATCACCACGCCGCTTCGCACCGCAACGGTATCGGACGGTGAACGTTCGGCGACGATTTCGCGCGGCATCTCGGCGCGCGGGAGGTCGAGACGGCGTTTGACAAATTCGGTAGGCTCAAGCTCAGCGACATCCAAGCGACGCTCAAACGGCGTTCGCATCACGAAGATATTGAACCCCGCTTGATTCAGGGAAGCAAACGCTAACCTCGACCCATCCCGACTGACCGACAGTTGGTAAATACCGCTCAAGGAATTCGTGATCGGACGTGACGCTCCGGTAGTCAAGTCATGTTCGTACACGTTATTAATCCCCGAACGGTCGGAAACATACAGCAGTTTCTTACCGTCGGGTGAGACGACGGGGGTGCTCTCATCGCTGTTCGGGAAATTGGTGATGCGTTGGACGGACTTCGTGGCAACATCGACGGCGTAGATATCTCGCTGGCTGTAGTCGAACGTGACCATGCTGAAGCCGCGCGGAACCATCGATCGTGTCAGGTATGCCCCCCGGTCGGAGGCAAAGTAGATAGTTGAACCGTCGGGAGAAAACGCGGGGTCGTAGTCCGAGAAAATATCGTTCGTTAGGTTCTCGATTGCTCGCGTCTGGAGGTCGTAGAGATAAATATCGGACTGTGGCGCCTTGATGCCGACGAAGGCGATCGTGTTTCCTTGCGGCGACCAATCGACGGAGTGAATGCCGTCCAGCTCGAAGAGGTGTCGCTCAACGGAGCCTGAGTTTGCATCGATGATCATGATGGCGTCCGTCTTGCCCGACTTGACGGCGAGGGCAATCTTCTTGCCATCGGGCGACCAGGCGATCTTTGGGGTGAGGAGTTTCAATTGCTCGAAGTCGGCGGTTCGCTGGCCTTTCACGAGGCGGCGAATGATCTGCCCATCGATCGCGGACATCAGGTAAATATCGAAGTAATCGTTCCAGTCGGTAAGGAACGCGATCCGGTCCCCCTGCGGAGAGATCGCCGGGCTGGTGTTGTAGAAGTTCCGCGTCTTCGTATGGTCGGTGAGTCGTTGCGCGAAGTCGGCCGGCTCTTCCCGCTTGGCAATGTCCGGCCAGTAGAGCACACGCTGCTCTTTCTGCCATCGGTCGGAAAGTTCTTTGAGCGAGAGGCCGATCGTTGTCTTAAACGCCTGCTCAATACTGCGCGTCGTTTTTGCGCGATGCAGGATTTCGGCAATCTTCTGTTCGCCATACTTGTTGGCGATGTAGTAAAACACCGATTGCCCCCCGCGGTACGCGAAGTACCCTCCGAGAAATTCAATAGGGGGGAGATAGTTGTGAATCGTTGCATCCCGCATGAACATGTCCGAGTTTGTCTCCCATGTCAGCGCGGCGTATTCGGCAATGCCCTCGTTGAACCAGAGCGGGAGAATGAGTGGACTGCGGCTGGAGATGATCGACTGAATGGAGCCGCCGTAGAACATGTCATTGACCACGGCGTGGACCAACTCGTGGTGGATGACATGGCGGAACTGCCGGTAATTGCCTTCGAACGGGATAACGACGCGGTTCTTAAAGAGCTCCGTGACCCCACCCACCCCTTCTTCCATATACGCATCGACCACGTTCGTCTGCTGGAACTCGTTGTGTGAATTATAGATGATGAGCGAGATGCGGTTATTCAATTCATACCGGAAGAGCTTGCGAATGGATGCGTACGCATCCTCGGCGGCGGCGGCGGTGAAGGCTGCGAGCTCGTAGCCGTTCTGTGAGAAGTAGACGTCAAAGTGGTCGGTTTGGATGTAGTGCCACTCGAAGTTCTTGTATTGCACTTTGTTCTTGCCAAAGTACGAGTTCTGCGCCGTAGCCGACGCGCCGACCACGGCACCCAGCATGAGCACTGCGAGCAAGCGTTTCATGACCGTCCTCACATAATCCTTCTTAATCGCATGGTAAAGAAAAAGGGGTCGAAATGCAATCCATCAATGACAGTGCAACGTTCAAGTCTCTGCCGGAAGTTCCTGCGCGCTAACCCCGTTTTCGCGACCGTACGGGAACCTCCCCCGCCACAATGAAATCAATCTCCCGCTCTTCCGGATTGACGCGCACCACGTTCACTTCAATCGTGTCCCCCAAACGGTAGCGCTTGCCGGTCGATTCGCCAATGAGCGCATACTGGCGCTCATCATACACGTAGTAATCATCCTTCAGGTCGCGCACATGCACCATCCCCTCCGTCAGTAAGTCGTTGATTTCGATGAAGAGTCCGTACCGTGCCACGCCGGAAATCAATCCGTGGAAGGTATCGCCGAGGTGGCGTTTCATATATTCCACCTGCATCACTTTTACGCCAGCGCGTTCAGCTTCCATCGCAACGCGCTCGCGTTCGGACGACTGCTGGGCGATGTAGGGGAGACGCTCTTCAATATCCTCCCGCTGCCGGAACGACATGCCCTGCTCGTACACCTTGAGCAACCGATGAACCACAAGGTCGGGATAGCGGCGGATGGGAGAGGTGAAGTGTGTGTAGTAATCGAAGGCGAGCCCGTAGTGGCCGATGTTGTGCTCGGCGTAGATGGCCTTCGCCATACTGCGGAGCGTGACTTCATTGATCACATTCTCTTCTTCCGTGCCTCGCACCTGCTCCAACAATTGTTGGATGGCTTTGGAGGAAACACCGCCTTCAAGGTTCAGCGAGTATCCGAAGCGCTTCACAAACACCGCGAGTTCCTCTATCCGTTCCCGTTTGGGCGATTCATGCACGCGGTACAGAAACGGCTTCCGATGCGCTTCCCTCTTGACTCTGCCGATCGACTCCGCAACGACGCGGTTGGCCAACAGCATGAATTCCTCAACGAGCCGATGACTATCGAGGCGCACTTTCTTGATGATCTCAACGGGTTTACTATCCTCGTCGTAGCGGAACGTTGCCTCGGGCGAGTCGAAATCGATACTGCCGTTCTTCATCCGTTTCTGCGTGAGCGTTTTGCTGAGCGTGTGCATGGCGAGAAGCGTCTCGTGCACCGTGTCGCCCCGCCGCGCGTTCTTCTGAAGAAGGTCTTCGACTTCTTCGTAGGTGAAGCGGCGCTTGCTGCGGATCACCGTCTCGCGAATCTCATGCTCTTTCACAACACCCTGCTCATTGACGACCATGAGCACTGAGAACGCCAGCCGGTCTTCATCCGGACGGAGACTGCAAACGATATTGGAGAGCTTCTCCGGCAGCATCGGGATGACGGCATTGGGGAAATACACGCTCGTGCCGCGCTTCAATGCCTCGCGGTCAAGAGCGCTTCCTTCGCGAACGTAGTACGACACGTCCGCAATATGGACGCCGAGGCGCCAGAGGTTCTTGCCGAGCGGCTCTAGCGACACGGCGTCGTCGAAATCGCGCGCGTCTTCAGGGTCGATCGTGAAACAGAGAAGAGTGCGCAGGTCAACCCGCCGTGCTATTTCCGCGTCGGGAATTGTCGTCGGAATTGCTTCGGACTCTTTCAGGACGCCGGGGGGGAAGCCGGTCGGTAAGTTGAACTCATGGAACACCGACAGCAGCTCGGCGCCGACTTCACCGGCATCGCCTAACACTTTGAGGACAACTCCCCCCGGGTTCAGATGACTAACGCCCCACGAGGTGATTTCGACAAGAACCTTTTGACCGGGCTGAGCGTCGTTCAGGCCGTCGCGGGGGATGTAGATATCGGCTCCCACACGCCGGTCGTCCGGCACGACAATGAATGCATGCCGACTTCGTTCGAGCGTGCCCACCACCGTGGAACGGCCGCGCTCAACCACGCGCACAATTTCTCCTTCACGCAATGATCCGTCTTCCTCTTTCTTCTTCGGCTGCGCAAAGAGCATCACCTCGACGGTGTCGCCATGCATGGCAGTGCCCATGTTCCGCGGTGCAATGAAAATGTGTTCGCCGTTTCCGCTCACACGGACGAACCCTAATCCCTGCTTTTTCACCTCGAACAGACCAACGACGGACTGCGGCTTGTTGCGGTGTCCAACTTTGCCGCGGCGCTCTCGGCGTACTTCGTCGCTCTCGTGCAGTTCACGCAACGCGGTTTTCAATTTCCGGTATTGTTCGTCCGATTTCATGCCGATACGCCGTGCTACCTCTCGCGGCTTGAAAGTTTGAGAGGGATAGCGTGCAAGAAAGGCAAGGATGTTGTTTTTGATGTCTTGAATAACCTTCTCCTTCATGAACGTTAGAATGAAATCCGGTACAACAATCTCAAGTTATTCGACTCACGCCGCAGTTCGAAGTTCTCTACTCCTTCAACGCGCCGCTCCGCTTCGATCATCAGGTTGCGCCAGCTCGGCGAGCCGAGGATCGCGCTCATCGGCACCTGGATGCTCCAGTTCGTATTGTTGATGTCGCTAAAGACGCGCCCCCCCAACCGGATGACCGCCTCTCCGACTTCTCCCGTTACCCGCACATCCGTCGACGTTTGGAGGCTGCCGCCGTAGTAGATCACGTCCACCGAGCTGATGAAGCCAAGTTCTTTCCGCACCAACTCCGTGATCGGGCCCGAGAGCACGGAAGAGGTAAGGCTGTAGAGTAAATTGGTTCCTAACACCGTTGTTCGTTCCTGTTGTGTCAGCTCTTCGCGGAACGAACCGGTCAGCAGGAAGTAAATAGCGTCGGATTCGACGTCGCCCGTTTCCACAGCTTCGAGGCGGCCAGTTGCGGCGTTGAAGCGCTCGAGCTGCATCGCGACCTTCGGCTCGGTGCGCGTGCCGGTAATGTGAAGAATGACGGCAACTTTTTGTTCTTGTGCACGCTCTGGTGCGGTTGCAGTCTGGACCGTATCACGGCCCTGCACGATGCCTTCGTACCGCGCGACAATCTGGAGCTCAGGGTTCAGCGGGTCGCCGGTAAACACCAACTTCCCCGATGCTTGGAATTTCTTGAAGAACGAGTAATACGAGCGGTCGCCGACTTCGACTTCGCCGGCTAACCGTGTCCGGTCGTCATCCTTGGTGAAGAGCATGCGGCCCCGCAGGTCGGCAAACAGTTCCTCGCCCGTGAGCGGGTTGAAGACAAAGCGCACATACGTCAGTGCCTGTGCCTCGACGACAAGGTCGTAGACGATGTTATCGAGGAAGGAAGTCTCTGCCGTGCCGTTCATCGTCTGCGAGGTCGATACCGTTGCGGGTGTGTCTCCAAACAACTCTGCAAACAGCGCTCGCTCCAGCGCATCCGGGTCGACAGTCTCCGACGCCACATCGGTGCTGGCCATGCCCGCCCGATCATCGACGACAGTGAAGGTGACGTTTCGATCGGTTCGAAGAATCTGCTCCCGTGTCGGCGGGAATGTGAGGTTCGCGTTGCGAACGACCGCTTCGCCCGAGAGGAACGATCGCTGCAGGGTTCCACTCCACCGCAATCCTCCCGAGCCGGTGCCGATCGTGAGGTCGCCGTACAGTGCCTGGCCCGCACGTCGAGTCAATTCCTTCATAACGAGCAACTGGCCGTTGGACGTTAGGTCGAACTCGCTCAGCTGAAGACCGGTGAGAGTGAGATGGCCGCCGACGTGCATCGTTCCATCGGAACGGTCTTGCGGCAGGTTGCGCACGGCGACGCCATCGAGCATAATGCGTCTACCGTCGGGAACGAACAGTCCGTCAAGCGTGTAGTGAACGCCGAGGGGGACGAAGAAGAATCGTGCGTCCTGCAGGGCAACAAAGCCTTCGTAGTGTGGCGCGCTCGCCGTGCCGCTAATGCGCATGTCGCTCACCAGAGTTCCGGTGAGGTTGTTGAGACCGGGCAGGAAGGGGTCGATAAACTCGAGCTTCATCCCACTCGAACGCGCCGTCAGGTCGAGAGCGCCGGCTTGCGGATCGAGGGAGAAACTCATCAGCGAGAGTCGATACGGAAGCGTGCCGTTAAGCACGGCGTCGGGTGGGAGTGTGGAGTCATCCGGCCTGCTGCGGAGCTCCGCGTGAACGGACATCCGATCCTCCGCATAGAAACTGCGGAATTCCACTTGGCCGAGCGCCACGTCTCGATAGTGAACACGCTGCGCAATGAGTTCTACCTGAACACGCGGTTGCTCCAGCGGACCACGAACGCTCACGCGTGCATTCGCTAATCCACCCAGAGGAAGCAGATCACGGACGGTTGCAGGCATCGATGCGAAGCGATGCAGGTTGTTGAGCCGAACGTTCCGGAGTGTGAGATCGAGGTCGGAGTTCCCCTCGGGCAGGAGGTAGCCCCCCATTGCGAACTCCTCCGCTTCATGACGCATCCAGAGTTTGTCGACACGGATTCCGTCACGGCCGAGTGTAAGCTCGACGGGGTCGATGTTTGTGAAAAGATACGGCCCGCTGCCTGCTTTGAGTTGATCGAGTTGATAAACGATGTATCCGTCGCGATACGTGGATGACCCCTGTGTGGAAAGCGTCATGGTCGTGTCGATCAGCGTGCTCAGTGCAAGGGAGCCGCGAGCACCGCTGAGGTCGATGTTCAGCTTTGTGTCATTCAAGACGAGAGAGTTGATGAGGGCAGCTTTGCCGGAATAGTTGATGTGTGCGTGGAGTGAATCGACAACATCGGGACGGCCGAGCCGGTCGAGGTCGAATTCGAGGCGCCCTTCCGAGATGGAGATGGCAGCCGTACTGTCGGCGTAGGCGAAGGACTCTGCCACGGCCGAACCGGAGAACCGCAGCACGCCGGCTTCCGTTGCGAGGGAGCCGGCAATCTGCCCGCGTCCGAGCAATCGTTCCCCAAAGAAAACTCCAAGGGGATAGAGATTCTTGACGGTGATGTCGAACCGCGCGTCGATCGGTTCAAGCGACGTTGCTACTCGACGCGCAAGTTTTTCATCAACGCTCTTTGTGTCGGACCGAAGCTGTTTGAGCACATAGATCCGATGCTCGACGGCGTCCGCAATCGAGAGACCCCCTTCCATTAATCCGTTGATGAACGTGTCGAGTCGGAACATGCCGTCGATTCTCACATCGGCAACATCCGAAGTGAGCGCAAGCGTGCGGTTGCCCGGCTGACCGGTGAGCGAAAGGATGAATGCGGACTCGCCGACGTTGTAGCGCCCGAATGCCGACGGGTCGAGCTTCGCATCGACAGTCCCGGCAAAGTCCGCAAAACCGGACCCTGAGCCTTCAGCGTGCATCTCGAACGAAAGATGGCTTTCGTAGTGGCGATCACGGAGAATGGGAGCAAGATTTAATCCCGACACCTTCGCGTCGACAACGAACGCGGGAGAAGCATCCCGCGCCAGCTGGATGGCGGATGTTGTCTGCAAACGTAACGGGCTTGCACCGAGCTGGGTACGAGATCGGATCAAGCCGTTCGTCATCGTAAGGTCTACCGTCGCCTGCTGGAGGGGAATCTGGTAAAACTCCGACGTGTCGATCACCGCTTGAGCCGTGGCGTGCATCGTGAGGGGGTCGGTTCCTGTCCCTTGAATTTGCACGCGGGCATTCAATCGGCTTGTCAGGTCATCAATGCCTGTCAGCTTCGCGAGGTTGAATTCTCGCAGGTCAACAGTTGCGTCATAGTGAAACTCGTCTCCTTCTGTATCGAACGTTCCGTTCACGTTGATTGCTCCGGCATTGCTAGTCCCCTCGAAGGCGACGGCAAAGCTGGACGGCGTCCCGGCGAACTGCGTGGTGTATCGTAACTCTCCCATCGGTCGGAAGTCAGGAAGTTTCAATCCGGCAAAGTAGACCAACGCGTCGTCTGGACTGAGGCGATTGTCAACGGCGACGAGACTCAGATGGAGGTCGGATGGATTGTGGAGATTGGTGATGAAGCCCTCGACGCGGAGGAAGGAGCGTGGAGATTGCACGACGAGGCGTTCGAGCTGAACCTCGGCCAGTGTCCCGCGCGCATTCACCTCGGCAATGACTTCGCGATCGAGGAAGCCGACGGCTTGCGGGAAGAATTGCTTCAAGTCGTTGAAACTGAGTTGCTCGAAGTTAAGAGCGAGCGTCATGGGCTTATCGCTTAGGTCTTCGGTACTTGCGACGGTTGTGATGTCAACGCCGCGCAGGCTTGCGTGGCCGGTGATGCGTGATCGTGGGGTTTCGACCAACAGATTTGACGCGACGAACGACGTCGGCGTAAGTTCAACTCCTACGCGTGCATCGGTAAGCTTAAAGGCAGGCGACTGGGATGTGAAGCTCAGATGTCGGAGGTCTGCGGCAATAACCCCTGGGGTCATGCGCGCGGACGCTTTGACGTTAAGGTTGCCAAGGGTCAACGTCGGATAGTCGAGAAATGTTGACGGTGTGGTTGTCGGGTCATGAGCGAAAAGCTTGACGGAATCGACGAGTTCCACTACGCCATCCTTCAGCTCAAGACTTCGGATGACGACAGTCCATGGTGATGGAGCAGATTCCGATGTGTCCGGCCGGACGAGGCGGCTGATATTCCATGACCCATCGGCCGAGCGGACGAACGAGATGCGAGGTTTCGTGAGCGTTATGGAAGAAAACGTCGCGCGATTTACGGTGAAGCCAAGCACATCATATCGGACGTCAACGCGCTCAACATGGAGCAGGGAATGGCCGGCTTGGAGGACCGAGAGGTCTTCAACATGGAAGCCTGTAACGAGATTTCCTTTGATAGGGCCAAAGACAATCTCGCCGTTGAGACTCGCCTGCAGGGCGTCGAGGACAACGTCGTGGAGGTACGACCGGAAAGCGTTGGTTTGCGTAAAACCCGCTACTGCGGCGAGGAGGAACAGGAGCGTTCCGCCCACATAATATGTCGTCCTAAAGAGCCTTCGCACGCTCTCGCTCCGCACCTCATACGGGGTTGGTTACTGCTTCTGCGATGTGAATCGTTTCAGAATGGTCTGGATCATGTCCGTTGTTGATCGATTGGGCACAAATTCAATCGTTGCGACCTTCCCGCCGGCAGCTTCGACGATATTCTTTCCCACGATTGCGTCGGGCGGCCAATCTGCACCTTTCACGAGTACATCCGGCTCAATGGCCTTTAACAGCTCATACGGAGTATCTTCGTCAAAGAGGCACACGTAGTCGACACATCGGAGGGCGGCCACAACAACAGCTCGGTCATCCTGCGGCACAATCGGTCGCTCCGGGCCTTTGATGCGTTTCACCGAGGCGTCCGTGTTCAACGCGACGATCAGTACATCACCCAGCGCTTTGGCTTTTTGGAGATATTCCACATGGCCGCGATGGACGATGTCGAAACAACCGTTGGTGAAAACGACCGTGCGGCCTTCGCCCTTCATCTGTTGCCGCAGGCGAACAAGGCCGTCACGTGAAACGACGTTCCCCATCACGCACCGGTCCATACATGGTTGCTGTGCTCGGCTGCAACGCGGAAGAGCGATTCACGGTCAACCGGCACAATCCCAACCTCGCCGCACACAATGCCTCCGGCGTCGTTGGCGAGCGACGAGGCTTCCTTTGTTGTTGCGCCGGCTGCGAGCGCTATCGTCAGTGTGGCAATGACCGTGTCGCCCGCGCCAGAAACATCGGCGACCTTGCGCGCGCGTGTGGAGACGTGTGTGATCTCTCCGCCAGCTTCGAAGAGCGACATGCCTTCCTCTCCGCGCGTCAGCAGAACGCCTTCAGCTTGCAGTTGCTCGATCATCGACCTGCCCGCTTGCTCAACGCTTGTGCTGTCCCTCAATCGGCATCCGAGCGCGGCTTCCGTTTCATGTCGATTTGGCTTAAAGACCGTCACGTTTTTGTACTCAAAGAAGTTGTTGAACTTGGGGTCGACGTTGATGATCTTTTGTCCACGGCGCGCCAGCTGGACCAGATGGGGGATAATCTCCTTTGTCATCGCCCCTTTATTGTAGTCTTCGATAATGATTGCATCGATTAACGGAAGAGCCTGTTTGATGAACGTAACGACCTGATCCTGTACCGACAAACTAATATCGTGCCGCACCTCCTGGTCGATCCGAACCACATGCTGGTGGTGGGCAATAACACGCGTTTTGACCGTCGTCGGTCGTGATGAGTCGGTTAAGACTCCGTCGGCGGAGAAGCCGCTCTCCTGCAGCGTTTTCCGTAGGAGCATCCCGTTGTCGTCCGCACCGACCACGCCGACGAGAATCGGGACGCCGCCTAACGCGGCAATGTTATTGGCAACATTGGCAGCCCCCCCGAGTCGCACGGACTCAGATTCAACTTCGACGACGGGGACGGGGGCTTCCGGGGAGATTCTCGTCACTGCGCCCCAGTAATAACGGTCGAGCATCAGGTCGCCAACGACGGCGATTCGTTTTCCAGAGAGGTTGTCGAACAGCGTTTGGAGCCGGTCGCGAGAGAAGGTAACCAGAATCGTGCCTCATGAATGTTGGTCGTTACACGATGAATATAGCCAGATTTGTGAGGACAAGCAAGGTAAGTGGCGAGCAGAGCGAACGATGTGGAGAGAATAGTCTTCATGGAGTCGGTCGTTGCGGTTGGAGAAGGATCTTCGTATATTGGAGTTGTCCCTACCACGCTGGTGGGGATTTTTCTTCATGGGAAGAGTTGCGAGCCCGGATGGCGGAATTGGCAGACGCGCTAGCTTCAGGAGCTAGTGCCGGCAACGGCGTGCAGGTTCAAGTCCTGTTCCGGGCACTGTAAACACATCGCCCTCAGTGTGGGATTTCGAACACGAACGAACGAGCCGCCCCCATCAAGGCGGCTCAGTCATTTTCCCGAAGTGTGTTGAGCAAAGGCCTACAGATTCTTGATGACCTTCACCACCCGCCACATGAACACAATATCCCGCTTCTTCACCACCACCGGCTCAAACTCCGGATTGAGTGGAATAAGTTGAACGAGTTGCTCGTCGATCTTCACCCGCTTCACCGTATCTTCATCATCCACGCGAATCACACACACGTCCCCGCTGCGAACCTCTTGCTTCGGGCTTACAACGATAATGTCGCCGTTTTCAATGCGCGGGGCCATGCTGGTCCCCTTCACTTCAAGCGCAAACGCACCGGCGTCGTTGACGTCGTCGACAGTAATGTATCGCTCGACGTAGTCGGGATGGAACATCCGGCTGGGAGCGCCGCCGGGGACAGACGAAAGCAGCGGCAGGGAAATGAGATTCACTTTCTTCATGCGGGATGGTTGGAGGGGGAGGATTTTCGCTTGAAGCTTCTCCGGCACGGCGTACATCTGTCCTTCGCCGGTGAGCAGCCAGTGCGGCGTTACGCCGGTGAGTTTCGCGATGCGGATGAGATAATTGCTGTCGGGGACCTGCTCGCCTTTTTCCCATCGCTGGATGGTTCGAGTGGCGATGTCGAGGCGGGATGCCATTCGCGCCTGGTCCCACCCTTTTTGCAGCCGTGCTTCGCGCAGTCGTGCGGCAAGAGTATTCTTCATGACTGATCCCTGCTTGACATTTTTTGCATGGTTGGCTTTGTCGGAAGACAAAATTGTCACAGCCAACATATTGAAATTCTCGCTGGCTGTCAAGAGGATGGGGTACGAAGAACTACGGTAGCTTGCCGTACTTGCGGAGGATTTCCTTCACACGGTCCAGAGGCAGCGCAGCTACCTCGCGACCGCTGATCCCCCGGACGCTTATAGCTTTGAACAGCGAATTGTAAATCGCTTCCTCCGTCGCTTCGACAACAGCCTGGAAGAGAGGAGAGAGCTGGTCATCCTTGAGTCGGGGCACCTGCTCCACGGCCTGCCCGCCGGGACGCATGCGCAACGCACTTGCAGTCGAGAACGCAATCACATAGTCCCCACTGCCGTGACTCATCGCAGAACCTGTCCTCCCCAGTGCGAGCGTTGCGCGTTTGGCCAACCGCTTGAGTTGAGCGCTGCCCAGAGGCGCGTTCGTTGCAACGACGATGACGCATGAGCCGTCTCCGTCGTACTGAAGCTGCTCCCGGAAATTGTGCCGTTCCAACTCCTTGCCGACCGGCACGCCCGCAATGTCCAACACGCCGCCGTAGTTTGTTTGTACGAGCACACCAAGAGCATAGCCGCCGACTGTGGGCGGCAGGAGACGCGAGCTTGTTCCAATCCCTCCTTTCCATCCGAAGCAAATCGTGCCTGTTCCCGCTCCCACCGCCCCTTCCTCAACAGCCCCTCCGCCAGAGGCAGACGCCGCCCGTATCGCCTCGATCGCATGGGCTCGTGTGACATGTCGGCCCCGGATGTCGTTCAAGCTCCCGTCGTTCGTTTCCCCCACAATGGGATTAATGGAGCGGACATTCTCGTTGCCGGGAAGGGCGAGCATGTAATCGACAATGCCGTTTGCAACATCCCATACGCTCAGCGTGTTGGTAAGAAGAATGGGAGTTTCGATTTGACCGAGCTCATCGATTTGCGTAGAGCCGATGAACTTGCCAAAGCCGTTGCCCACGTAGAACGCCGCCGGCACTTTTTCCTGAAAGATATTTCCCCCGTGCGGAAGGATTGCCGTCACACCGGTGCGAACCGCATCTCCTTCGATGATCGTCCGGTGGCCGACGAGCACGCCGGGCACGTCGGTGATCGCGTTCAACGGACCGGTTCGGAAAATACCGGTTTCGATTCCCCAATCCCGCAAGCGCGGTCGGGCCTCCTGTGCTTCAACGGTTGGAAGAAGGAACAGCGTCATCAACGCCAGAGAATTCAACCATTTCATCGTGTTTGACTCCGGTTACTGAGTTATGCAGCGTCTCGCTTCATCGGCGAGACTTGAATATGGTTGGGAGGACTCGTACTTTCGAGATGCGTATGAGCAAGACATTGGAGTGTTTCATGAGAGCATCTCTCATTGGGCTTTTGGTTCTCATCGTTCTCGCGGGATGCCGCAGCACGACCGGCCCGGAACCCGTTATTCTTCCCGAAGAGTATCTCCACATCCGTCCGGCATGGTCGCCGGATGGAAAGACCATCGCCTTCAGGAATCTTGTCGATCCGGCAACGCGAGGACTGTATCTTGTCGATACGTCGGGTGTGAACATCCGCCCCGTGCATCAGGGTGAGGCGGTGGGGTTCACCTGGTCGCCCGACAGCCGCTGGATTGCCTTCTCCATGCTCGGTAGTCTCTACAAAATCAAGCCCAACGGCGACAGCCTGACGAAAATTTCTCTTACCGATGCTTCCATCCGTCCCTCATGGTCTCCCGATGGGCGTTCGATCGCGTTTGTGCAATCAACCATACGGGTTCTGGATGTCGCGACGGGAAGCGAGGCTGATATGCTCTACACGGCGGACTACCCCTCATGGGACCCAGCCAGCCGTGAGATTATCGTACTGGAAGCGTTTCGCAACATCACCGGTTTCGGAGGAACATTCCACTTCCGGGCAATCCATCGGAGCACGTTTGCGATCAGGACAATCCAGAGCTTCAGCAGTTCGTCGGATTGCGGCTTTGTCGTCATGAGCCCCCGCGGCGATGAGATTGTCTACAGCTTAAAACCGGACGCAGGCTTTACGCAGATCTGGAAATACATCATTGCGACACAGCAACATATCATGCTTGCCGATGGAGGAGCGGATTTTCCGTCGTGGAGTCCGGACGGCCAGCTCATCGTCTACACGCGCACCGCTCCCCGCGATGGGGGACTCTGGATTATGTTCCGGGACGGCACCGGCAAACGGCGCCTCACGCAGCCGACGCAACGACTGTCGTGACTGTAATCAGCAACACCCTTAACAATTCCTTCTGCTGCCTCAAGAAGATCGACTTGCTGGGGTTTGCGCATCAGGATTTCCTTATGCTCAGTATGCTATCGACCACTGCAAAATGATCATCGTGGACAAAAATGATCACGGGCTTGGGGGCTTTGAGAAAATCCTCCAGCGTGTAGCGCACGCGCATCTTTGCCTATCCTGATCACCCCAATTCTGCTGAATCCCTCGCGTAGATCGCCGCCAATGCAACTTGAAACCCAATCGCGAGCAACCAAACTGATGAGACGATCACCGCTGATTTCAGTTTGCTGAAGTTGGTGATGACGGATACGCCGATAGAGAGCGTTGCAACATACCAGAGAGAGAAGACATTGATTGAATTGAGCAACGTAAAGAGGGGTAAATTTGCCCTGCGGTCTCGCATCAAGATATCCAAGCCCACAATTGCCTGAAGGTCGGTTGGATGGAGAATGGATTCGACGCCCTTGATGTGAAGCAGTAAGATGTTGATAACCGCCACAAGCAGGAGAATCGTCTCAGCATACACGAGCACGCTAAAGACCTTCTTGAACTGAAGCTCTTGCGCCCCCAGCAAAATAGCGGAGAAATAGAGAACAGACGCAAGGATAGTCCAGCGAAGGAGAAAAAGAACGGGGATCGCCAGGAGTCCGATATACTGAAGGCGTTCGCTCAGACTGATTGCTTTTTGGATTTGCGTTTCATCCAACGTTCCCGTCCCCTCAAGGGCAATCATCGCAATGCGTTTGCTTAATGGAAGGGTGAAGAACGCCATTGCGATCGAAAGAACGGAAATGCAAGCGAAAGCCCAAAACCAGTCGGGCTTCTCTTTCACACGCGTGAAGACTTCGGTAGGTGTTGCGAGAATATCAAGGAGATTTCTGACCGCTACAACCATGAGAGTTTCTTGGGCCGTTTCTCCTCACCATTGTCAGAAACGACATCGATGAAGATCTCTTCCAACGATTGATAAGTTTCCTGACTGACTTCGTTTTTGATTCTCTTGCGGATCTCTTCCGTTTTCGACTGGAAGACGAGCTTACCTTTGTTGATGATGGCAACCTCGTCGCAGAGCTTTTCGACTGTATCAAGGTTATGCGAACTCATGAACACGGTCGTCCCATTTTGAACCATTTGCCGCAGCATGTCTTTTATTTCTTTTGCAGACACAGGGTCTATCCCCTCGAGTGGTTCATCGAGGAACAAAATCTTTGGACTATGAACAATGGCGGCAGCAAGCGAAATCTTCTTCTTCATTCCGGTTGAAAGCGTTTCAATCAAATCGTCTTTCTTGTTCCCTAGGTCAAAGAAATGAATAAGTTCGAGAACTCGTTTTTCAGATTCGCATCGTGGCACATTATACATTGCCGCGACAAATTTCAATTGCTCATAGACAGTAAGCTTCTCATAGTACAACGGCCTTTCTAGGACAAAACCCACAAGTTTCTTGTACAGATAGCTTTGTGGAGTGATCGCATTTTCCAGCACCAGAATTTCTCCTGCGTCTTTGCGCAACAGACCAGCGAGTAGATTGATTGTGGTTGTCTTTCCTGCTCCGTTTGGACCTAG
>JBGFRR010000132.1:0-49179 GCA_041695045.1 Bacteroidota bacterium | reverse complement strand
AAAGCATGATTATTGTAAGTGCATCGTACCATCTTGCTAAGAGAGTGATTGATGCAGCAAGGAGCACAAGGGTTCCGGCTTACGTTATTGGCGAGGTAACAAATGATGGTAGGCTTTGTGTGGAGAGTTTGATAGATGCAGAGGTGGCAGTAGCTCGCGAACTCTATGATAAAGCTATCCCAATTGAGATGGGGGAAAAGTAGTACGATACCGCTAGGACAGCTGAAGCTGGTGTTGATAATCTGACATAATCGTTGTTATAGGTTCAGACCTACTTAACGTCAATAACTCCTCGTAATATCTGCTTTACCGGTCCTATCAGTAATACATCGCTTATCCTTCCTGCGTTTGATTTTCTGAAACTGATCATCAGAGTCTTACCGCCTCGCGTTTTTACCCTGATGGGTGGTCCCATGCCCCAAATGGTGTGTCCCACGACCGCGCAGGCAACAGCACCCGTTCCACACGCTAAGGTTTCACCTTCGACACCGCGTTCATATGTTCTTATTTTCAAAGTTTTAGTATTAACTCTTTCAAGGAAATTTACATTCGTTCCAGCAGGCTTAAACAACGGATGATGACGTATTTTTTGTCCGATTCTCCTTACATCGAGATGATCAATCGAACTACTTTTTTGAGGTTCCCGTATCAACGGCAAGACAACATGTGGCGAGCCGGTGTCAATGTAATGTCCTGTGAAACGCTTTTTACCAACGCGGAGCACAAGGTTTGTTCTAAGACCAAATGGGTCTTTCATTTTAAGGGAAACGCTACCGTCGCGTATTTTCGCTTCATAAACATGCCGTAGTGCTTCAAAGTTGTGACTCGCTTTCGCCTCGCCCCGTGACCAGGCGTAATACGCAATACAGCGACCGCCATTCCCGCACATACCCCCATAGCTTCCATCTGCGTTGTAATACTTCATCGCATAATTCGCTCTACGGCTTCTTTCAATCAGCAGCAAGCCATCTGCACCAATTCCGTTACGACGGTCGCACAGCTTGCGGGCCAGCGCTGGGCCGTTCTTGATGCGACGCCGTCGATTGTCGATGATAACGAAGTCGTTGCTCGCTCCACTCATCTTTACGAATTGAATCTTCATAAAACACGTTAGTGTAATGGAGAGAATTCTCCACCTACCTTCCGTCTGTTAAGCCTTATTTATGGTGTAGCTGTTTGATTTGCATGATGTTTGACAATTTTGGCATTCACGAGGAAGACTACGTCCTCCGCTATATTCGTCGCATGGTCGGCAAGACGCTCAATGTGACGCGAAATAATCATCAGATGTGCTGCCGGCTCGATCAGTTCCGGTGACGATTTCATCGTTTCGAGCATGACGCGAAAAATCAAAGCATCGTACTCGTCAACTTGGTCATCCGATTCTAAGACTCGTCTCGCCACAACCGGGTCGTTGTTGACAAAGCTATCGATCGCATCACGTACCATGTGTCGTGCTGCAGAAGCCATCGGGTCAATAGCTGTTTGTTTGATGAATGGTGTATGATGTTTCAATGCATGAACGCGTTCGGCTAAATTCACAGCTAGATCACCAATGCGTTCTAGTTCATTGTTAATTTTCAGAGCAGCCATAAGCAGCCGAAGGTCAATGGCAACCGGTTGTGTGAGCGCGAAAATGCGAACACAGTGTCTATCGATCTCATTATCAAACTCGTCAACCTTCTTATCGCGCTCTATTACCAGCCGTGCCAGATTTTCATCGCCTTCAAAGATGGCCCGTACGCCAAGTTCAATTTGATCGTCGACTAGACTTGCCATCCGAATCAACGATGTACGCAGTTGGTCAAGTTCTAGCGCAAAGTGTCGTTGCATGGATTTCCTATGAGCTCTGTTTATGCGTTGGTGAGTATATCCGACTTATCCAAAGCGGCCCGTAATGTAATCTTCCGTTTGTTTCTTTGAAGGGTTTGTAAAGAGCGATCGTGTATCGTCAAATTCAATCAGCTCGCCCAAGTAGAAAAAAGCTGTATAATCACTCACGCGGGCTGCTTGCTGCATATTATGAGTGACGATAACGATGGTATATTCTTGCTTCAGTTCAAAGATGAGCTCTTCGATCTTGGCGGTTGCGATCGGGTCGAGTGCGCTGCTTGGCTCATCCATCAACAAGACCTGTGGCTCAACGGCAAGTGCACGAGCAATACACAAGCGTTGCATTTGACCACCCGATAACCGGAGCGCAGACTCGCTGAGGCGATCTTTCACTTCGTCCCAGAGAGCCGATCGTCGCAGGCTTCGCTCCACAACTTCGTCAAGGAACTGCTTATTCCGTTGTCCGAGGAGTCGTTGGCCATACGCGACGTTGTCATAAACGGACTTCGGGAACGGATTCGATTTCTGAAATATCATCCCTACGTTTCGACGGAGCGTTACCACATCCATCCCATTGGCGTAGATGTCTGTTCCATCGATCAACACTCGACCTTCGAGCCGGACACCGTCAATGAGATCGTTCATGCGGTTGAGGATGCGAAGGAATGTGGACTTGCCACATCCAGACGGGCCAATGAACGCCGAGATCCTCCGGGCTGGCAAACGAACTGAGACGTTCTTCAGCGCCTGCGCATTTCCATACCAGAAGTTGAGATTCTCGACGACGATTTTGTCCGAGGTCCAGGATGCGTTTTGGCCGTCTGGGACGGCGATGCTCATATTGGAGTTGGACTTGGCAGCAGAAATTTCGTAAGCGTGCATAGGAGTTAGAATCCGGAGAGTCGATATCGGTTCCGCAATCGTGCGCGAAAAATAATCGCTGTCAAGTTAAGGACAAGAACCAGACAAATCAACAATAATGTCGTTGTGTACACCATACCGATGTTGGCTTCCACGTTTGATGTTTGGAACCCTACGTCGTAGATATGAAAGCCGAGATGCATGAACTTTCTGTCGAGATGAAAGAATGGGAAGTTCCCATCGAACGGCATTTCCGTCGCCAGCTTGACGACGCCGGTAATCATGAGTGGAGCTACCTCTCCCGCTCCACGTGCCATGGCCAGGATTGCGCCCGTCATGATACCTGGCGTTGCAGAAGGGATCACTACCCGGCGAATTGTTTCCCACTTTGTTGCGCCAAGAGCGAGGGAGCCTTCACGCATACCGCGCGGAATTGCGGCAAGCGCTTCCTCGGTTGCAACGATCACAACTGGAACGGTGAGCAGCGCGAGTGTCAAGGAAGCCCAGAGGATTCCTCCTGTGCCATAGGTCGGACTCGGCAATCGCTCTGGAAAAAACAATGCATCGATGGATCCGCCAATCAAATACACGAAGAATCCTAAACCGAACATCCCGTAGACGATCGAAGGTACTCCGGCAAGATTATTTACCGCAATACGAACGAGCCGCACAAAGAATCCCTGTTTTGCATACTCACGCAAATACAGCGCAGCCAAGACACCAAACGGGACAGCCACTATCGTCATGATCAACACCATAAGAGCTGTTCCAAAGATGGCTGGGAACACTCCGCCCTCCGCGTTTGCCTCACGAGGATTGTCAGCGACAAACTCCCATACCTTAGAAAGATAGACCTTCGTCTTCCCCCACCACGAGAGCGCATTTGGCCTGTAAGCTCGGACAACCGATGAAAGCGGAAGTGTCATCATCTCGTCCTGCGGAGAGACGAGTCGAACGGCGATTTCGAATTGCGCAATATACGCAGAGAGCGAATCAATCTGCTGCCGGTAATGAGACACCGCTTCAAAAATAGATGCTCGCTCAACGTCCAACGCTTTCAGCCGATCCTGAAACATTTCTTCCGAAAGCTCTCCCCTCCCCTTTTGATACTCCCATTTCAGCTGTTGCAAGCGAAGCCGCTCAAGCCGGTAATTCAACTTGCCAACATCTCTACGCTCTAGGGTTTGTCTCTCGTGCATCTGTTCGCGCACGATCGGGTGCCATCGCTGGAAGGCGGTCCATGCATCTACTTCATTGTCGAAATGCTGACGCGGTCCTCGAAACTCATTGATGAACCCGTACGCGTGGCCATATTCTTCTCGCTCAATACAGAGCGCCGTTGGAGGGAGACTATCCACCACAATCTCAGGGTCATTGATCCATCGAAAATCATCGCCCAGAAACTCACGATTGCCGACACGGATAAGATGTCGCTGAAGGAGTGTGCCGACGTCATAGCCGTGGCGGAGTTTGATATCGAGGGGAATTTCCTGGGATGAATAGATTTGTCCAAGTGCAGAGTGTAACTCTCCGGCTTCGTTACGGTACTTGATGTAGTGAATATCGGTAGGATGAAAAAACGAGAAGCCGTTGATGCTGATGAGCAAGAGCATCCCTACAATGAGCAGAATGCAGAGAGCGAGAAAAGCACCGGTCATCCAAATGAAAATATCGCCCGATGTGAAGATGCGTTTCATACCAATCGTTTAGATTGTACTATAGCGGTGTCTCAAACGATGGCGAACAAGCTCGGCTACCGTGTTGACGACAAACGTAAAGAGGAAGAGCAGGAGTCCGGAGAAGAACAGTACACGGTACAGCGTACCGAGGTATGGCGCTTCCGGTAATTCCACGGCGATGTTGGCAGAAAGCGTCCTCATCCCGATAAACGGACTCCAATCCATGATGGGAGTGTTTCCTGTTGCCATAAGAACAATCATCGTCTCCCCAACTGCACGCCCGAAGCCGATCATTGCCGCCGAAAAAATCCCTGGACTTGCAGTCGGAAGGATGACATGCGTTGCTGTTTGCCACCGCGTAGCTCCAAGGGCTAACGACCCTGCCTTCAGATGCTCCGGAACACTGGAGAGAGAGTCCTCGCTGATCGTGAAAATGATCGGTATAACGGCAAAGCCCATGGCGAAGCCAACCACGATGGAATTCCGCTGATCGTATACCACCCCAAACGTATCTACTATCCAATGTTTGAGAGAAGTACCAAAAAGAGATTGCTCGAGCAGTGGACCGTATGTAACGGACAAATAACCTATAAGACAGATTCCGATGAGAATGAAGACAAGCTCACTTCCATCTTTCAACCGACCAGTGATTTTTCCAGGGAGAACGCTCCACAGGAGCGACATACTGAGTACTGCTACTGGGGTAAGAATACAGATAAAAATTACCTCCGCAAGCATTTGTTCAAGGAATGGTGCTAACCACAGAGCAGCTACAAAACCTATGACAACGCTTGGTAATGCAGCCATGATCTCAACCGTGGGCTTGATAATGTTCCTTACACTCGGATGCGCAAAAAGGGCGGTGTAGATTGCAGCAAGAATTGCTACAGGAAACGCAAAGAGCAACGCGTAGAATGCCCCCTTCACGGTTCCAAACAACAGGGGCATTAAACTCAGCTTGGGCTCAGTATCATCCGTTCCACTCGAGGATTGCCACATATAACAAGGCTTATCATACCCTTCATACTGGATTTGGGAGAATAGTATTCCAAGTGATACTTCAATGTGGGGACTGATGAATTGTCTCAGTCCAAGCTCGCCCTCGGATGTCAGAGTAAGAATTGCATCCGAACGAGGCGAGAAAGCAACAGCGACGAGAGTATCGCCCTTCGCATTGAAAATCCCTACTGTTCGTGCCGATGTCTGGTGGAACACACTGACATTGCCTTTTGAGTCAGAGGTAATGAATGCTTTATTGCGGAGGGAAGTAACTATCGAAGTAATTACGCCTTCTTGTCGGTCGAACAAATTTAGTGGAACAAGGCGCCACCCGCGTTCGGTAGCTTCATCGGGAACCCATGTGAAACTTTGAAGATTACCCTCCGATGTACCAATGACTAACGATTGTTCACCTAATAGAAAAGTTAGGGCTGTAATCGCCTCATGGTTCTGCACTACCTGAATATTCTCTGTGATTGACGGGGATACAAAACCGCCTACATCCCAAATCATTAATTGCCCGTCCAATGTACCAGCTACCAGGTGACGACCGTATGAATCGACTGCTAATGAAGTGATGCTCCCTTTACTACCCAATGTGATAGAGGTCGAATCGATAATACGCTCAACTTCGCCTGTGAAAAGGTTTTCTCTCAGCTCAAAACGGAGCAGCCGTATTACTGCATGGCCGTCGCGTCTTGTTGCTAATGCAGCAACGCCAATACCTTCCCCATGGAGTTTTCTGATTAAAAGAAACTGAATGGTGGAGTTTTTCTCCATGGGAAAAGCAAAAAGTTGTTCAATCGACTCATGTACATTTCCACTCAATCCTTGAAACGTAACCTGCCACACGCTTATTGTTCCATCATATGTCCCAAAGCCAATCAAGTGATGACTGGGGTCAATCGACATCGCTGCTATCTTGTTGTTTGTAGACTGTGCGAATCTCATTTGCCTGATCTCTCCAGTCCCAACATCAAAGGAAACTACTAGACCTGAATTCGACGCCGCGTAACCAACTTCGTTGTATTCGTCTACACCAAGGACAGATCTGGGAGCATGGAAAGGATTTTGAAGCGTTACTTCAACAGGAGATGTGATTTCTGAGGATTGCCACAAAGGAATAGTAACGTAACCGATGAAAACGAAAATAGCTGCCACTACAAAAATAACGCCCACACCACCAAGTGTTATAACCCAGGTAGAGAGAGCGTTAAAAAGTTTCCGTCGGTGCGTCATTATGGGGTATGAGTCTTGAGCTTTTCGAGAATCCGTCTTTCCTCGCTGCAAGAAATAGGGATGAAAAAGCCTTAGTTTAACTTTTGTAATTCACGTTCAACAAGCCTATATGACAAAGGATAATACCCATCTTTGATGAGGTCACTTTGACCTTCAAAGGAGAGAATATAGGTGAGGAATTCCTTAACGAGTGGGTCCAGCGGTTTTTTTGGATCTTTCAAAATGTAGAGAAAGAAGAATCGCGCAATCGGGTATTTGCCAGACTCAACATTCTCATAGGTAGGTTCAAAAGCTATCTCCCCTTCTTTTCTTGATACGGGAACAGCCCGAACTCCAGTTGTTCTGTAGCCAATTCCGCTGTATCCAATCCCATAACGATCGCGCGAGACCCCATGTACAACTGCTGCTGAGCCCGGTTGTTCCTTCACATTGTCCTTGAAATCTCCTCTAAACAGAGCATGCTCCTTGAAAAATCCATACGTTCCAGAAGCGGAATTACGACCGTAAAGACTTATAGCAAAGTTGCTAAGTGAAGGATCAATGTCTGACCAACGCCGAATGTCGGTTCGCGTGCCACCTCGACGAGTCTTTGAGAAGATTGCGTCTATCTGTTGAAGTGTAAGCGACTTAACTGGATTATCTTTATGTACATAAATAGCAATTCCATCGAGTCCAGCATTGATCGCAGTTGGCTTAAAGCCGTAGCGACGCTCGATGGCTTCCAACTCTTCATTTTTCATTTCCCTCGACATAGGTCCGAGTTGTGCCGTTCCAGCAAGCAAAGCAGGCGGAGCAGTCGAGGATCCCTTTCCTTCAAATTCAATGATTACGTTGGGATAAAACCTCTTAAAGCCATCTCCCCAAAGCGCCAACAGATTGTTCATTGTATCAGAACCAATAGAGGTAATCTTCCCCGAAATCCCCTGCTTCTTTTGGTAGCGGGGAATTTTTTCATCGACCTTGGTGGCCTGAGAAAATAACTGGGTGGTGAGTGAAACAAGAGCGACGAGCGTAACCAAGAAGTGAGGTATTCGCGGCAGAGTCATAAGTGTCTCCCTGTAGTATAGTTCAGTCGAAAAATCCGAAAACGGCGTTACTTCTGCGTTACGTTTGTGTTAAGGAATTGTTAAGCAAGGCTATTGCTTGAGGTCAAACCAGAACGCGGTTCCCTTTCCTAATTCACTCAAGACACACACACGGCTCCCATGAGCCTCGATGATGTGCTTCACGATGGCCAACCCAAGGCCCGTCCCCCCTACCTCCCTTGAACGATCTCTATCTACACGATAGAAGCGCTCAAATATTCGCGGCAGATGTACCTCCGCGATCCCCGGACCGGTATCGCGAATGGTGATGCGAACCTTCCCATCGACCGATTCAGCACGCAGGGTGATCGTCGCACCGTTGCCGCTGTATTTCAGCGCATTATCAACGATGTTGGCCATAGCTTGACGAAGGCGTTCCTTGTCGCCAAACACGGAAATGCCCCCGGCGTTGTTTTCGATGACGAGATGTTGGTTGTGGCGTGAAGCTATCCCTTCGAATTCCTCAGCAACACGCTGGAGAAACTCATCAACAGGAAAATACCGAAAGCTCATTTTCATTTCGCCCGATTCAATACGCGAGATTTCAATCAGGTCGGCTAACAGAGCATCCAGTCGGTTGGCGTGATGATACGCTCGCTCGACGAATGTACGATTGACGTTGCGGTCATCCAGGGCGCCTTCAAGCAGAGTCTCCAGAAAACCTTTCAGAGAAAAGATCGGTGTGCGGAGTTCATGCGAGACATTACCAAGGAACTCACTCCGTACACGCTCCAGTCGCTTCAGTTGATCAATATCGGCCTTCAGTGTTTCCGCCATCTCGTTCATGTGAGCCGCCAAGCGACCGATTTCATCATCGGAGCGTATTGAAATCCGCCGGTCGAGATTGCCTTCTTTGATTTCGCGAACCGCCGTTGTGATCTCTTCGATCGGGCTGGCAATCCGGCGTGCAATCGTTCTACTGATGACAAGAACAAGGAGGAACACCAACACCGCAGCAAGGATAACAGTCATTCTTATCTGCCGCGTGGTCTCATACACGTCAGTTGCCGGCAAGCCGACACGGATGAATCGTAATTGTGGAAAGAGTGGAGAAACGGAGAATTCTTCATCTACGCGGCGAGCGATGTACATCATCTCCGCATTCCGTGTAGTACTGAAACGAAAATTGGACCCGATACCGTAGCGGTCGGCTTCGAGAATCTCCGGCCTTGTACCGTGGTTGTCGAGTGTATTCAGTTGTTCGTCGGGGATAGACGAATCATAGAGTACAACACCATCCGTCGTAACGAGTGTGATGCGCATTCCGCGCGCTGCGGCGATTCCGGAAAGCGTTTGTGTCGTAATCGCTCGAGATGTGGGCTGGGTGATGCCCTCTTTCAGATAGGCGTGAAGGATTCCCGTATCCGCCTGAAGGTCATTTGCCAGCCTGTTCAGAAAATAGCGTTCAAAGGCAACGCTGGAGAGGATTGCAAGAAGAAGGGTGAGGACGAGCGAGACGGCAATATACGCGAGGGAAATACGGGACTGAAGGGTGCGGATCATGGCTCCTTCCGGAATCGGTAGCCGACGCCCTTAACAGTTTCGATGTGTAAAGCGAAACGTTCGAGTTTTTCCCGAATCTTCCGAATGTGGACATCCACCGTTCTGTCAACCACGTACACGTCCGTTCCCCAGATTTCATTCAACAGCGTTTCGCGTGAAACCACACGGTCCGGGTGACGCGCAAGATACAGGAGTACCTCAAACTCTTTTTTCGGGAGGAAAACTTCCTTCTTCCCTATCTTGACGAGGTAGTTGTGAGCATGGATTTCAATGTCGCTGGCGCGAATGACCTCTTGCGGCACCTCCTGTTTGCTGTTTTCCCGCAGAATTCGCTTCACGCGAGCAAGCAACGTGCGCACACGAACCGGCTTCGTGATGTAATCTTGTGCCCCAAGCTCCAGACCCACAACCTCATCGATCTCACTGTCTCGTGCCGTCAAAAATACAATGGGAATCTGCGCCGTCTTTGCGTTCGCACGAAGAGCACGACATACCTCCCAGCCATCCATTTCCGGCAGCATCACATCTAAGACGATGAGCTGAGGAAGGCGTTCGACAAGCTTCAGGGCCTGTGTGCCCGTCGTTGCCTGTAATACACGATAACCCTCCTTTTCAAGGTTATAGCTGAGAAATTCTAAAATGTCTTTCTCGTCGTCAACGATAAGAATTGTAGCTGGTGTTGCCACGCAGAACTCCGATGTCGTAGTGGAGGTGCGGGGAGTCGAACCCCGGTCCGAAGAGAAGACCCTCAGAACGTCTTCATACATAGCTCGACCTTTGATTCTCGCGCACGGAAACTCCGCCGAGCTGGATTGGCCGCGCGCCAGCTCAAGAAGGCTCCGAGATCATCGGAGTTCATCCGGCAATCTTGAGCACACCACCGGACTATCCCACCTCGGTCGACGTTCTCAATGTCCCCGATGGGAAAGGAACTATGAAAACGGGCTGCGCTAATAATTAGGCAGCCAGTGCGTAGTTGTAGTTGGCACTTATGAGTTTACCGTTTGTTTAACGTGGACACGGCGACCACGGTATGCAGTTCTGAGCATCCTCGTCCCCGTCGAAGCCAAGTCACCCCCGGAATCAACTGTTCATAAACGAAGAACTCGCTCTCAATATACACTTTTGACTGAGAACTATCAAATCACCTCTGTCTCGTAAGAGTAATTCTTTCGTAGTTCTTTCACAAGATAGTTGTAGGCATCGTCAGGAGTATCCTTACATGTAAACAGGTTGAGGTCTTCTAGACTGATGACACGGTGTTTCAGCATTGCATTGAAGTTTATGATTCGTTCCCAGTACTCTTTTCCATAGAGAATAACGGTTGCCTTCTTCTTGATCTTTGAAGTTTGCAGCAGGGTGAGAATTTCCATCAATTCATCGAGTGTGCCAAAGCCGCCGGGAAACATGACGTAGGCCTTGGCGAGATACGCAAACCAGAACTTCCGCATGAAAAAGTAGTGAAATTCAAAATTCAATTCATCGGTGATGTAAAAGTTCGGGTTTTCTTCGGACGGCAGACTGATATTGAGACCGATAGACTTTCCGCCTGCGAGAGAAGCTCCTTTATTTGCCGCCTCCATAATGCCCGGACCACCACCGGAACAAACGAGAAATCGTTGGGGATCCTTGAGAGTTTTTGTCCATGTCGTCAGTTTACGGGCAAGCTCCACTGCCTCCTCGTAATAGCGGGACATATGGAAATCCATCTGTGCGGCGGCGAGTTTTTCCGGGTCAACGACTGCAGTGCTGCGACGCTTCGCCCGCGCTTCGATCTCACGTAGCGTTCGCTGGGCAACTTGACGCGGCTTAATACGTGCCGATCCAAAGAACACAATCGCATCGCGAACGCGATATCGTCGAAAGCGATGGAGAGGTTCTAAGAACTCCGCGAGAATGCGGATTGCGCGCGCATCCGGGCTGTTGAGAAATTCTAGATTTCTATACGCCTTTGGTACGGGCGGTTTGAGTTTTGGCATAGACGGTGCTCCCTAGAGTATGGAGAAAAAAACGAGATCGTTACCGGTGGAGAATAAAAACGGAGAGTGCAAGAGGGAGGGATATACTTCACGGAATACGATGACCACTCTGTTGGATCGTTGAGAATGTCGCTGCTGCTAAAGAAGCAGTTTCTTCCAGATACACCTTATCGGTCTCATCAAACGCAGCTAGCAACGCGCTATCCAGATCAAGCACACCGAGAAGCCTCTCTCCCTGGATCAGTGGAACGACAATCTCCGACTTTGAATCGGGGTCGCAAACGATGTGTCCGGGAAACTCAAGCACGTTCGGCACAATCAAAGTTTCATGCTTGGCTGCCGAGGTTCCACATACACCCTTCCCCATCGCAATCCGAACACACGCCGGCTTCCCCTGAAACGGACCGAGCACCAATTCACGATCTTTTAGCAAATAGAATCCCACCCACGAGATTGCAGGGAACGCCATCTTCAGCACAGCAGCAATATTGGCAAGATTGGCAACGACATCCGTCTCACCTTCAAGGAGCGATCGAATCTGAGGAATGATCTCCTTGTAAACATCTTCCTTCGCGGTTGCGGTAACGGTAACAAACTGTTCCATTCAAGAGACCTTCTGTTTATCCAATAATTGTCACAGCAGCGTGAGTGCCATCTACATTCACAAACAAGCGATCCTTTTTCTCTTCTGCAGATGAAAGGAGATAGCCTAGCGCTGGGATTCTGCCGGTTGAATCTTCGTTACCGACGGAAGTGATAAGCCCCGCTTCTCCATCAGGCCCAACAAGCGCAGTCGGAATTTTACTCAGCGCTTTGGGAAGATACATCCGCACCAATCGTCGCTGCACTTTCTTGTACGTGTCTAATCGCGCGAGAACCTCTTGGCCGATGTAGCAGCCCTTTGTGAAACTGACCCAGTGCGTGAGTCCTGCCTCCAAGGGATTGTAGGACGCAGATAGTTCATTCGGAAAAGCAGGAATGCCACGTGCAATGCGAAAGTCTTCAAAGTGCTGATGTCCAACGACTGAATAACCAAACCCGGTCGTTCCAAATGCCCCGTTTCGGTTGATCAGCACATGGATAATCTTTGCTGATGGCCATGACTTGACAAAAGCAAACCCTGTGGAATTCAGAGTTGGGAAGACGCGCTCACATGTAACCCATTGACCGTGACCGATGGATGTCGCAAGCGTTTCGTCGCCAAAGATCAGAAGATGGAGGAAGTTGGATTCGGCTGACTCAACACGGACATCTTCCATGATGACGTAGCGTTCAAGCCACTGTTTGAGCGCGTTTCGAGCTGGATTATGCCCTACCAGCATAATTCGGTGGCTGTCCAACCGAAGCACAGTAACAACGTCAACAATACGCCCCTTTTCGTTGGTGAGAACCGTCGTTTCAACTCCGGGGATACCAAGCTTCAAAACGTCGTTGGTGGAGAGGCGTTGGAGAAGGTCGAGCGAATCTAGTCCTTCCAAGAGGACAATACCGCCATCCTGTGTTTCTACTAATCCTCGGCTTGCCGTCGCGGTATGTTCTTCCGCCAGTTGGTGTGTCATTGTTCTCTCAATACGACTCTAAGCGCTTTAATATACCCAAATACGCGGCGATATTCAATCTTGGTTGCTCAAGCGCGTGAAGTGCCGAACTCGATGTCTTGCATTTCTCACTCGCGGTGTGTAGCTTGAAAGCAATCACCGATGCTAAAGGAGCTTCACATGGAAACAACGACGGTATCACCCCTGCAAACAATCGCAGCGTACACGAAAGCGTCAAATGGTATCTGCGAGGTGCTCAATTTCATCGGTGGGAAATGGGTGGAAGCACATGCGTCAGGTTTTCTGCCTGTGATGAATCCTTCCATCGGTCAGCAGATTGCCACGGCACCTCGTTCCACAGCGAGAGATGTGGATGATGCTGTTCAGTCGGCTGAAACCGCGTTCAAGAGTTGGTCGACGACACCAATCAAAGAACGCGCACTGGTCATGTACCGCTACAAGTATTTGATGGAGCGCAACTTTGAGGAACTGTCTGCGCTTGTGCGTGAAGAGAACGGCAAGACGATGAACGAGGCGCGCGCTGAAATCGAGAAAGCTATCGAGGTAATTGAGTTCGCCTGTTCAATGCCTCAGCTCGCTGCGGGAGAGATTCTTGAGGTCAGCAAAGGAGTCGAATGCCGCATCGACCGGCATCCACTCGGTGTCGTGGTTTCCATTACCCCGTTTAACTTCCCGAACATGGTCCCAAACTGGACGATCCCGAACGCCCTCGTTCTGGGCAATGCGATGATTCTCAAGCCATCGCAGCTCGTACCGCTCAGCTCCATCCGCATTGCGGAGTTGCTCAAGGAAGCCGGTTTGCCCGACGGCGTCTTCAACGTCGTGCATGGCGCACAGGAGGTTGTTGAGGCGATCTGCGACCATCCGGGCATCCAGGCCATTACGTTTGTGGGTTCAACAAAAGTCGCTAAGATTGTTTACGCGCGAGCCACAATACATTACAAACGCGCCTTATGTTTGGGGGGCGCGAAGAACCATCTCATTGTCCTTCCCGATGCCCATGAAGAGATGGCGGCGACCAACATTGCGGCGTCGATGAGCGGCTGCGCGGGACAACGCTGTATGGCTGCTTCGGCTATGGTGGCTGTTGGACCTGTCGATCACATCATTGCGCGGCTGTGCGAAGAAGCAAAGAACATCGTTCCGGGGAAAAACCTCGGAGCAGTAATCTCCAAAGAAGCGAAGGAACGCATTGAACGCTATATTACGGAGGCTGAGCAGCAGGGCGCGAAGGTGCTTGTGGATGGCCGCGGCGCGAGGGTGGAAGGAAAAGAGGACGGCTTCTACGTTGGGCCGACGGTGATCGATTATGTGCGTCCGGACATGCGGATCGCGCAAGAGGAAATCTTTGGCCCTGTGCTCTCGATTATGCGCGCCAAGAGCCTCGATGAGGCGATGGAAATCGAGAACCGTAATCCGTACGGGAACGCGGCCTCCGTGTTTACCCAGAGCGGGGGGTTAGCACGCCAGGTGATGGAGAGGGCAAGTGCGGGAATGATTGGCGTGAACATCGGTGTTCCTGTTCCGCGCGAGCCGTTCTCGTTTGGAGGCTGGAATGAATCGAAATTCGGCGCTTGCGATGTAACAGGAAAAAGCTCCATCGAATTCTTCACGAAACTGAAGAAAACGACAATCAAATGGAATCCGGAGTCGAGGGTGAATTGGATGTCGTGAGGTAAGTTTTAAAACTTAGTATTTGCAACAAACAGGTTGAAAGCATCTTTGAATCTTCTTAAATTGCGGCCATGAAAAAACTAACACTGAACATACCGGATAATATTGAGCTTGATGACAGGGAAGCAACCATGCTTTTAGCAACGCGTCTGTACGAGCAAGGAAAGCTTTCGCTTGGGCAGGCAGCTGAACTTGTGGGATTGACGAAACGGGCATTTGCTGAGTTACTGGCAATGTACAATGTCTCGATTTTCAACTTCCCACCGACTGACCTTTCTCGAGATATCATGAATGCATAGGGCAATCATCTCCGATACAAGTTGCTTTATCATATTGCACAAGATTGGAGAGATAACTCTTCTTCAGAAACTCTACGGAACTGTTCTAACAACCCCCGAGGTTGCATCTGAATTTGGTGAGCCGCTGGAAGCTTGGGTTGAAATCAAATCCCCAACTGACAAGTCGCGCCAGCAGGTTCTTGAACTCCAACTAGATAAAGGTGAAGCGAGTGCAATAGCATTGGCGCTCGAACTCCCTGAAAGTACGATTATCCTTGACGACCAGAAAGCAAGGCGAGTTGCAGAAAAACTAGGACTGAATATTACTGGAACGCTCGGCGTGATTGTAAAGGCAAAAAAGGAAGGGATTGTTGGTTCTGTTAAAGATGTGTTAACAAAACTGAAGGCTAATAATTTCAGATTAACACCGGAATTGGAAAAAGAAACCTTACGACTAGCCGGCGAAGAAACTTAACTCCCCTCAGAGGCTTCAGATGAAAATGAGTCCCTCGCGAAGCTGAAGAAAACGACAATCAAGTGAAATCCGGAGTCCAGAGTGAATTGGATGTCGTGAGGGAGGTTCTGAGGTTTGACGCCGGAGGGTTGTGAGTTCTCATACGTGCTCGAACCACAAACCTCGAACCTTATCACATCGTCCCCTCCTTACGTCTCATCAGTACCGCATACAATCCAAACGCTACCGCAAACCCCACGAACCAGGCATAGTCATACAAAAACCGCAGCTCCTCCACAAACAGTCCTATCAACGCAACGACAATCCCTCCTAGAAGTGAACCAATCGCTTTAGGATTGACGCCGCGACTGTATTCGTACTCCCCTCCCCGTCGATAAAGATCCAGCACGTTCAGCGTTCGTTTCCTCACGAGGAAATAATCCGCAATCAGCACGCCGGCGATTGGGCCGAGAAAACTCGAGTATCCGATCAACCAGCCAAAGATGTACGCGCTGTAATCTTCCAACAGCTTCCATGGCATCATAGCAATGCCGATAAAGGCTGTGATGAGCCCACCCTTGACAAAGCTGATTCGTTTCGGTGCAAGGTTGGAAAATCCGTTGGCCGGCGCAACGACATTAGCAGCCAGGTTGGTCGTCAATGTCGCTATCGTGAGCGCCATCATCGAGAGGAAAATGACAAGAGGATTCTCGAACTTAGCAAGAAGAGCCACCGGGTCCCAAATAGCTTCACCAAAGATCACAACCGTTGCGGAGGTTACGGCAACGCCGATGAACGAGTACAGCGCCATCGTAAAGGGTAGGCCGACGAACTGCCCCAGCATCTGTTCTTTCTGACTGCGGGCATAGCGAGTGAAGTCGGGTATGTTGAGCGAAAGCGTTGCCCAGAAGCCCACCATGCCGGTCAGCGAAGGGATGAAGAACTTCCAAAATTCTCCCACCGTTTCAAACTTGCTCGGCTGTGAAAGCATCGGGCCGAAGCCGCCCCCTTCCATATACGCCCAAACAAACAATCCGATACCGACAAGCAGAAGAAACGGCGCAGCAAGCGCTTCGAGCTTCTTAATCGATTCGGTACCGTGAACGATGAAATAGACATTCATCAGCCAGAATGCGCCGAAACTAACCCACGGACCGAGTGTGAACTCCTTCCACTCGGGAACGAGCACGACCGCCATGGCATTGATCGCCGCGCCGCCGATCCACGTTTGAATGCCGAACCAGCCGCACGCCACCAAC
Organism: Bacteroidota bacterium; assembly: GCA_041695045.1. Taxonomy (GTDB): domain Bacteria; phylum Bacteroidota; class Ignavibacteria; order UBA10030; family UBA10030; genus JBGFRR01. The sequence goes on along the minus strand of JBGFRR010000132.1, from coordinate 32,777 downwards.
GCGCGCAGAATCGACGGTACATGAGCACCCATGACTCCAAACGGGCCACGCACCAGTACGGGAAACGGAATGCCGTACTTCGTTCCCGCATGCGCGTTGAGCACCATGGGAATCAGCACGATGAAATTCCCTAGTGTAATGGTAAGGATCGCTTGCCACCAGTTCATCCCGCCGGCAATCAATCCCGCAGCTAACATATACGTTGGAATGCATACACACATGCCGACCCACAACGCTGCAATGTGGTAGGTATTCCACGTGCGCTGGTCAACCTTGGTTGGTGCAATATCAGGGTTGATGAGAGGGCTGTGATCGAGCGAGGAGAGGTCGGCTTCGACAAGTTCAGAAGTGAACGTGCTGCTCATAAACTCCTCAAGTCGTAGTGAGTGCGTCGTGCAGTGTTCAGAACCACATACGTCTTCGGTAGTCGCTAGCTGAACCACCGTCTATCGCACCGACTGGTACCCTCCAGGAATTCCATTTTTCGAAAAAACAATCTGCCATAACTGAGTATCCATCGCTCGGAACGCTCCCGCACAGGAAAGAAAATAGTATTGCCACATCCGATAGAACCGATCGTCGTAGGATGCTTTTATCCGACCCCAATTCTTTTCGAAATTTCGTGACCATGCCATCAGAGTCTTATCGTAATGAGCACGAAAGTTATGGAGGTCCTCGATCACAAACACCCCTTCCACTGCGGAGGTTAATTGTTTAAGAGACGGGACCATACTGTTGGGGAATATGTATTTGTCCAGCCAGCGATTCACCGCAATACCCGTTGCCGAAATGTTTCTCCCGATGGTCTGGAGCAAGAACAAGCCGGCGTCCTTCAGACAGTGCCGGACAATTTGCATCAAGACACGATAATTTTTGTACCCGACGTGTTCGATCATGCCGCAAATAAGGATTTTATCGAAACGCTGACGGTTGGCACTGGTGGGAAGGTCTCTGTAGTCAGACTCAACGATCGTGACATTGTGGCCCTTACAAAACTCTCGGGCGTAGTGAACCTGCTCCGTCGAAATACTGATTCCCGTGACATGACACCCATATCGCTCTGAAGCGAATTTTGCAAATCCACCCCACCCGCAACCGATGTCAAGAACCTGATCTCCCGGTTCCAGCTGAAGCTTCTTACAAATGAGGTCAAGCTTTTGTTCCTGTGCTATGTTCAGGTCGTCTGTACCCTTAAAATAGCCACACGTGTACTGATTGTAGGGGTCTAAAAAGGACATAAACACGTCGGTACTGAACGCATAGTGTTTCTCAGCCACCTTCTTCGATCGTTTCCTCGTCTGCAAGTTGACGACCTTTGACATGAAACGATGGAAAAGAAGCTTCGGATGATTTCTGACGTGTTCATCCAGACGAGCAGAGAGAATCTTGTAAAATAATTCATCCACGCGTTCACAATCCCACCAGCCGTCCATGTAGGATTCCCCAAGCCCGAGCGAGGGGTTAGCCAGAACTCTTCGGAAAAAGCGCTCATCATGAATCTGAATATCCCAGGGTCGATGGCCATTAACACGTATATCCGCCCATGAGAGCAGAGAATGCAAACTCCCCTTCGCTTTTTCATTCGTCATAATCACATGCACACCGAACGTAGTGAGAAGTCAGATTAAATTGTATTGTCCACGGCGGATGAACTGCCCGTCGCCTCGCTTCCCCAAAAACGTATCGCCTTCAAAGATGACCTTTCCACGGGACAGCACATACGACGGAGAACCGCTGACGGTCATCCCCTCGTACGGATTGTAATCGACACGCATGAAGTGTGTCTTTACGCTGATCGTGTGGGGCCGTTTCGGGTTCCAGAGAACGATATCGGCATCGCTCCCTACGGCGATTGTTCCTTTGCGCGGGAAAAGCCCCATCATCTTCGCCGGGGCGGTGGAAACAAGCTGAACGAATCGATTCATGCTCCATCCTCGCCGTACAACACCCCCCTCATATACCAGGTGTAAGCGATTCTCGACTCCCGGCACACCGTTGGGAATTTTGCTGAAGTCGTCTTTGCCAAGCTCTTTTTGCTTCGGGAGGCCTTTGTATCCTTCCTTCATGCAAAACGGGCAGTGGTCGGTCGAGACGGCCTGAAGGTCGTTGACTTCGAGCGCCTTCCAAAGATGTTCCTGATTCGAGCGCTCGCGTATGGGCGGCGAGCAGACGTATTTCGCTCCATCAAAGCTGCCGTCGGCGTAGTCTTCGTATGCAAGAAAAAGATATTGCGGACATGTTTCACCGTATGCCGGCAGTCCGCGATCGCGTGCTTCTCGGATTTGTTCCATCGCTTTGTGCGAAGAGACATGCACGATGTATACCGGCACGCCGGCCATCTCGCTGAGAGCAATAACACGGTGCGTTGCTTCTTGTTCAGCCGTGTCGGGTCTTGAGAGAGCGTGAACGTTCGGCGCTTTCTTCCCTTCTGCAAGCATGTTCTTTACAAGTAGATCGATCACTCCACCATTTTCGGCATGCATGCAAATTAAGCCACCGTTGTCCGCCGTGCGTTTCATGGCCTTGAAGATCGTGGCGTCGTCCACCATGAAGACGCCCGGGTATGCAGTGAACAACTTAAAGCTCGTCACACCTTCATGTTTCACCATCGCGTCCATCTCGGGCAGCCAATCGTCGGGTAGCTCGGTCAGAATCATGTGCAAGCCGTAATCCACCACTGCCCTGCCTTCGGACTTCCTCAGCCAGGTATCGAGGGCCTGAAGCATATTGATGCCTTTGGATTGAACGGCGAAATCGACAATGCTCGTCGTTCCACCGTGAGCCGCGGCGATCGTTCCGGTCTCAAAATCATCGGAGGAGGAAGTTCCCCCAAACGGTAAGTCCATGTGGGTGTGCACATCGACGCCACCGGGGATGACGTATAAACCGCTCGCGTCGATCACCCGATCGGCCTGGATACTCAGGTCCTTGCCAATCGTCGTTATCGTTTCACGCTCAACGTAGATGTCAGCGACGTAGTCTTGTTCCGACGTAATAATACGGCCGTTCTTGATGAGAAGAGACATATGCTCCTCCGGAGGTTGGGGATGGAAGATTCGAATGCGATATCAATGTATCTTCTTTCCGTGTTTCAGCTGAAACTGTCTTAACGTCTCCCACGTGAGCGGCTGTGGGACTTGCTTCATGAACTCGTTCCAGGTTACGGCTTCTTCCCCGTTATCCACACGAATCATGGAGATGCACCCATCCACAGGGCAAACGAGGAAACAAAGCCTACAGCCGACGCAGTCCTCCTCACGCACCTTCGGCTGATTGATGGTGAGCGTTGTGCCGTTCAACGGCTTAGCTTTGGGAAGCACGTCAATGCATTGATGCGCGCCGTCTTCGCAGGCGATATAACAGAGGTTGCACTGAATGCATTTCGATTCATCGATGCGCGCAACGGTTTTGTAGAGAAGATTAAGATCGCCAAAATCGGAGATGCACGGTAAAGATTTTCCACGCACGTCGTCTAATGTACGGAATCCCTTCTGCTCCATCCACTGAACGAGTCCTTCCTGCATATCGTCGATGATGCGGAAGCCGTAGTGCATCACTGCCGTGCATACCTGAACGCTCGTTGCGCCGAGGAGGATGAATTCGAGAGCATCGCGCCAGGTAGAGATTCCACCGATGCCGGAAATCGGAAGCTGAATCTCCGGGTCAGCTGCAACCTGCGAGACCATGTGGAGGGCGATGGGTTTCACAGCCGGGCCGGCGTAACCGCCATGCCCGCCTTTCCCATCAATAGAGGGTTTCAACTCGAACGTATCGAGGTCGACACCCATGATGGTGTTAATGGTGTTAATGAGCGAGATACCACTCGCCCCTCCTTTTCGCGCGGCACGGCCGGGGAATCGGATATCGGTCACGTTCGGTGTGAGCTTGACTAGCACAGGAATCGTCGAAACCTCAGCCACCCACTCCGTGATCATAGCGCAGTACTCGGGCACCTGACCAACGGCAGAGCCCATCCCGCGCTCGCTCATGCCGTGCGGACAGCCATAGTTCAGCTCGATGCCGTCGCATCCTGTATTGATGGTACGTTTCACCGCATCGTGCCAGGTGTCACGCTTGGATTCAACCATGAGCGATGTGATCACTGCGCGGTCGGGCCAGAGTTTTTTCGTTTCGGCGATCTCCTTCAGGTTGACATCGAAGTCCCGGTCGCTGATCAGCTCGATGTTGTTCAATCCGATGATCTTCTGGCCGTTGTAGTCGATAGCGCCGTAGCGATTAACAACATTCATCACCGGATCGCCGATCGTTTTCCACACGGCTCCACCCCATCCCGCTTCGAATGCTTTGCAAACCTGGTACGCGGAATTCGTCGGCGGTGCGGATGCTAACCAGAAGGGATTCGGGGATTTAATCCCCCCACAATTGATGGATAGGTCTACCATCTTCCTCACTCCTTACCGTAGGTGGGAATGTTTATGATTGTGGCATGGTAGCCATGGTTCGTTTCCCAAACAAATACTGATCGATTCCATGCGCAGCGCGTTTTCCGTCATAGGCGGCGTTAACGACCTCTTTGCCCCCATTCATGCAATCCCCACCGGCAAAGAATTTCGGATTCGTCGTCTGATACGTTTGAGGGTCGACAACGACCGTCCCATTGTTCAACATTACGTTCGGGATGGATGAGAAAAAATGACCGTCGATGTTCTGGCCGACGGATTTAATGACCATGTCGACCGGAATGCGAAACGCTGATTTTGGAATCGGTTGTGGACGGCGACGTCCTTCCGCATCCGGCTTGCCAAGCTTCATCTTCACACACTCAATTGCCTCAACGTACTTTTTTCCGATGATGCTCTTCGGTGCTGTTTGCAAATGAAACTGAATCCCGTCTCCCTTTGCCAACATGTATTCGTACTCGTAGGCGGGCATCTCTTTTTCGCTGCGTCGATAGATGATCATCACCTGTTCAGCCCCTAAACGCTTCGCTTCCGTTGCGGCATCGATGGCGGTATTTCCAGCGCCGATAACAGCCACGCGACGGCCGACATCGACGGACTTCCACTTTCGCGAAGTTACCCGTCCGATGAACTCCAGCGCGTCGAACACCCCCGGCAGTGTCTCGCCGGGAATATTCAATCGTGTCGGTCGCGGCAACCCAACACCGATAAAAATCGCATCATGCTTCTTTGTGAGCGCGTCAAGCGAGATGGTCGTACCCACCTTCGCTCCCGTTTTGATCTTCACACCAAAGCTTTGAACAAGTTTTACTTCGTTCAAACTATCGCTCCGCGTCATCTTGTAGGGAGCGATTCCCCAAGTGTTCAGTCCGCCGGGGATTTTCTTGGCTTCGTAGATCGTGACATCGTAGCCCATCAGCGCAAGCTCGGCAGCACAGGCGAGTCCTGCAGGTCCGGAGCCGATAACGCCGACAGACTTTCCGTTCTTCGGCGCCGGCGTGAACAACGGCGGCATCCCTCGCTCAAAATAGGCATCGATGGCAAAGCGCTGCAGACGGCCGATTTGTATCGGCTCTTCTCCCTTCTCATTATACACACACGCGCCTTCACACAGAACGTCAACAGGACAGGCTTTTGCACACGTGAGAGCTACCCAGTTGGACTCAAGGATGGTTTTTGCAGACCCGATGAGGTTGCCGGTAGTAATTTTTTTGATGAAGGTGGAAATATCGATGTGGGTGGGGCAGGCTTTCATACAGGGAGAATCAAAACAGTAGAGACAGCGGTTCGCCTCTGCAACGGCAGTGTTCGGTGTGAACGGAGGATAAATTTCCGCGAAGTTCTGCTCGTACTGCTTCGGCGTCAACTTCGGGGCGATGTTCTTCATGCTTCTACCAGTTCCTTGTACGACTCCGGCCGTCGGTCGCGGAAGAATTGCCACACTTGCCGGACTTCGCGGATCATATCGAGGTCAAGGTCGGCTACCACAAGTTCATCCTTATCCCTGCTCGCTTGTGCGATGATCTTGCCGCGCGGATTGCAGAAATAACTCTTCCCGTAAAACTCGCCAATGTTCCAGGGCGGTTCGGTTCCTACCCGGTTAATCGCGCCGACGAAATAGCCGTTTGCGACAGCATGCGCCGGCTGTTCGAGCTCCCAGAGGTATTCAGAGAGTCCCGCGACAGTTGCAGAGGGATTGAAAACAATTTCCGCGCCGCGCAAGCCGAGGACTCGCGCTCCTTCAGGAAAATGTCTGTCATAACAAATATAGACGCCGATGCTCGCGTAGCGCGTTTTGAAAACTGGGTAACCGGTGTTGCCGGGACGAAAATAGAATTTCTCCCAGAACCCGGGGTCCACTTGCGGAATGTGATGCTTGCGGTACTTCCCAAGGTACGTTCCGTCGGCATCGATCACCGCTGCCGCGTTGTAGTAAACGCCTGTGACCTCTTCCTCGTAAATGGGGACCACCATCGCCATCTGGTATTTCTTCGCGTATTCCTGCATGAGCTTGATGGTCGGGCCGTCTGGAATGCGCTCTACCATCTCATACCATTTTGTTTTCTGCTCAGCGCAGAAATATGGCCCGTAGAAGAGCTCCTGCAGGCAGAGAATCTGTACTCCCTTCTTCCCTGCTTCTTCGATGAAGCTGATGTGTGTATCGATCATCGCTTTTTTGATTTTCTCGATGGGCTGTTCGGTCGATCCCGCCAGTGAGCACTGAATCAACCCGCCACGAACGATGCGCGCCATAGACACTCCTCTTGGAAGAAATGGAAATGCATTCGCGAACCGAAATTTGCGCGAATGGTAAGAACAATTTCTGTGTGAATCAAGGAAAGGAGACTGACCTACGACCGACGGAGCGTAACAAGCGTAATTTCGACGGGCGCTTGATAGCGGATTGGTGTTAGCGTGTGGCCAAGGCCGTTGGTAACGGCTACAAGAAGTGAACCGACCTTGTAGAATCCCGTGAAGTAACGCGTTTCGACGCGCGAAGGTGCCCAAAAGTAGATGCCGGGAATGCCAAACGTAATTGCTCCCCCGTGAGTGTGCCCGGCAGCGAAAAGATGGTACCCGCGGTCCCGGGCGAGATAGACAAGCGACTCTGCCGGCTGGTGCACAAGCATGATGCGAAAAGCTTCATGGGCATGATTGGTGGCTGTTTCAAGCGCCTCCGGCGATGTGCGCTGCTGGTAGGTGTGCGTGAGAATTGTGAGGATGGTCGGTGTACCGTTTATACGAACTTTGATCGTGGAGTCCTCGAGAACTATAAAACCGGCTTCACGCAGTTCGGAAATGATCCGTGTACGGCCTGAGAACATGTCATGGTCGCCAACGGCAGCATACTTTCCATGACGTGCCCGGAGCTCAGCGAGGACTTCAATCGTTGACGTGATGTATTTTTCACCCGAAGTAACAACATCACCTCCGAAAAGAATCATATCGGGTTCAAGCGCATTAACCTTCTCGACATACCGCCGGATGATCGACGGTCGTGTCCTCCCATCCCCTTGAATATCGGCGATGACCGCGATGCGAGTGCCGTCAAGTGCGGTAAATTCTGTGGGAAGTTCTAACTCCGCTTGATGGATTCTGATGTTCCATGTGTTGTTGACGATTGTCGTCACAGAGTAGACAATCACGACGGCGAGGGTGCCGAGAACAAAGGAGGGAAAACGCTTTTTCCATGCTTCCGTTCGGTGCCGATACACCGGAAAGAGAATGAGCTTTGAAAGTTGCCATAGGACAAGGATGAGGAAGGTCTGTGCGACGATAACCAACCCAAACCAGAAGGGATACACCACAAGGAGGTCAAGGAGAAAACTTTCGCCGCCAAGGACTTGCACTGCAGGCCTGCCGCCGATCCAGTACAGCATGCCCGCCAACGGCGGTAAGATATTGAGATATATGCCTACAGGAAGCAAGACGCGACGTATCCTACGACGGTCCCACCCTTTTCGTTCAGCAAGCGCATTGATCAAACAACAGCCCACGTAGTAGTACATCAAGAGGAGCGGTACAAAGATGATCAAGGTCATCATTACAACCCACGGCATAAGTGCGCTTATCTCCCCTCTCGTTTGTAGAGATACGCGCAATCCATCAACCGACTCTCCGCTTCGCCGGTGTTCACCGTGAATTTCGAACCGCTCCAGATTGCCGCTCCGCCATACTCTCCGCGTTTGTTGATGGCATAGAAGTTCACGTTGAACTTCGGGCGGTCTTTGTCGTCGAGTAAACGCTTCATCTTGGTTTGTCGCACGATACGCTCGCAGGCCATGATGCATGCTTGCTCTGGTGATTTCCCCTGGCGCATGTATTCAACAATCATCACGCTGCTGCATGCTAAGAGGTTGGCCTCGCCGCGTCCAGTGGAGCCTGCCGCTCCGACTTCGTTATCGACATACAAACCGGCGCCAAGGATTGGAGAATCTCCCACGCGGCCGGGTATCTTGAACGCAAGGCCGCTCGTTGTTGTACAGCCTGAGATGTTCCCGCGTGAGTCTACAGCATTACAGTTGATTGTACCCCACGTCCTCAACCAGGTTTTTAATGCTTCACCGATGTCCTTCGTGTCGATATCATGCGGCGGGAGCCAGTCGTCGATCTTGCTAAGGTTTTCTTTCCACTTTAGCCATGCTTCACGCGATTCTTCAGTGAGGAGATTTTGTTCTTTGAAGCCATGCGCACGGGCAAAGCGCAAGGCTCCGCGACCGACCAGAAGCACGTGGTCTGTCCGTTCCATGACTCTTCGGGCAACGAGTGAAGGGTTTTTGATGTTCCGAAGCGCGGCAACAGCTCCACCCCGTCCTGTCGGTCCATGCATCACCGAAGCGTCCAGTTCAACCACACCATCCTCGTTCGGAAGGCCACCGTAACCGACTGACGTGTCTTTGGGATCGTCCTCGACGATGTTGACGCCGGCAATGACCGCATCAAGCGCATCAGCTCTCTGCTTGATCATTTCCATCGCCTTCGCCGTTGCTTTGAGGCCGTTTGAGCTGGAAATCACAACCGGTTTTGAAGATTGAAGGAGTGAGTTCGGCATCACTTCTCCAGCAAAAAGCTCTTTCCCTACCAGCGTCCCTGCACCAAGAGCGGCGGCGGTTTTGAGAAAGTGACGTCGATTCAGTTGGTTATCCATGAGTGTCCTCCACGATGTGTTTATGGTTTTTGATCGTTCGATAACGATTGATCAGGTAACGCTGTAACGCCGCGAATGTCGGGAAAATGCGCGTTGCACAGCCAAGAACCCACGCCGGTATGTTCTATGGCCGGAATCTCGTTACAATATAAACCGGTTTGCTGAAGTAACGCGCCATTGTTACCTCGCCTTTTGTTCCCGCGCCCCGCTGCGCGCTGCGGTCCCATAGACAAATGACTGTGCGTATTCCCTTCCTCCCGAGAGATACACACGCAGTCGTTTACGCATCGCTTGCTTTTCTGAGGAATGTGGCAGTATGAAGCAGCTCAATCGATAATCCGCGCCGAGCCAAACCGTACTGTATTTGCGCCATGCATCCCGGGTTCCCTGTTACAACAATGTCCGGTTGAATACGCTCAATGTTGCTGACTTTGCGGTCGAGGAGCTGCACAGCATCATCGTATCGCGTAATGTTGTAAATGCCGGCACTTCCACAACACCAAGTCGATTCCGGAAGTTCAAGGAACGTAATACCCTCGACTGACTTGATCAGCTCACGAGGTTGACGACTTACCTTTTGTGCGTGAACAAGATGGCAGGCATCATGGTACGTAATACGCTTTCCTTTTAATGGTCTTCCGATGCCGGGTCGGTGATGATATCCCGTTTCGACGAGAAACTCTGTGAGGTCTCTCACGTTCGATGAAAACAGCTTTGCATGATGTGCGAGATCACCATCATTCTTGAAGAAATGACCGTATTCCTTCATGAATGCGCTGCATCCCGCCGAGTTCACCACAATGTAATCGAGCTCGTGTCGAGTAAATGCCTCAATGTTCACGCGTGCCATTCGTCGAGCAGTCTCTCTTCCTCCATTGTGCCCTTGCAGCGATCCGCAGCAAATCTGATTCTCAGGAATGATGACCTCGCAACCATGGCGCAAAAGTACCTCGATAGTATCGTGATGCACCTCAGTAAATGCAACATCCATAATGCATCCGGCAAGAAAACCGACGCGATAGCGGGGCTGGCCGGACGGTCGAATCACCGATGGAGTTTGCTTCGAGAAAGCTTTTGAAGCAATGACAGGGGCCAGGTGTTGCGTTTCATGAATCCGACGCGAGAAAAGCTTCAGCAGCTGTGTACGCTCGACAAGCCGCTGTAGCCCGGAGTGCTGATACATTCGGAGCATTCGTGCAAGCACACGGAATCGTGCCGGTCGCTCGAATGCCCAATTGAGGAGCCATCGCTTCAGCGTTCTGCTCCAGAATCCTTCATACCCTTGTTGATAAATTTGGGCACGCGCCGCTTCTACAAGAGAGCCATATTGCACACCGGCGGGGCAAGCTGTCTCGCAGGCCTGACAGTCGAGACAGAAATTCATCTCTTCGACAAATCCCGGCGTGATACCTAATTCCCCTTCCGCAACAGATTTGATGAGGCGAATCCGTCCGCGCGGAGAGGATTTCTCCAAGCCAGTCAGGGCGTAGGTTGGACAATGAGGCAGGCAAAGCCCGCAGTGCATGCAGTTGGTGAGGACATCGTCGCTGGGGATATCGACGCCGATGAAGGCCGGAGATGTGCTTCGTGTATCAGGCACTATCGATATTTTCGGAATGGAACAATGAGAACGAGGCCGGCGAGAAATCCGCCGATGTGCGCCCACCACGCTACGCCTCCCATACCTGCGGTGTGATAGCCAAGCGAGAGAATTCCATTGAAGAATTGCATCACGAACCAGAAACCAAGAACAAGAAGTGCTGGGAGTTCAGCAAAATGAAGAAAGACAAAAATCGGAATGACGGTAATGATTCTCGCACCGGGGAACATCAAAAGATAAGCGGCAAGCACACCCGAAATAGCTCCGCTTGCGCCAATGGTGGGTATTGTTGAGGTAGGGTCGACCGCTATATGAATGACCGATGCCGTAAGTCCGCAAAGCAGATAAAAGAAAAGATAGCGCGTGTGGCCGAGCTTGTCCTCAACATTGTCGCCGAAGACCCAGAGATAAAGCATGTTTCCACCGATATGCAAAAATCCGCCATGCAGAAACATTGAGGACATGAGCGGGATCAGGGCGCCGTCAAGAAAGTCGTATGTATTGAGCGATGCAATGACATTGCTAGGCACAACGCCAAACTGAAGAAAGAAGGAGCCGAGTTGGCCGCCGAGCGAAAGTTGATAGATGAAAGCGAAGACGTTCAGGACAATCAACGTGATGTTGACAATGGGGATGCGATGCGTGGGATTTTTGTCACGAATCGGAATCATATTCTACGGCTTTCGAAATAGGACGATGCGATTGGTGTTGGTACCCTTCGCATTGTTCGTCATTCCCCAGATGTTTGACGTTTTGGTGAATCGCTGTTCGTTGATCAGAATGGCTTCCCCGCGGAAGCCCGCCCGTATGCCGAGGGGGACAATGTGTTCCTCCAAACGGACAGAACCATTCCGCACCTCGCCTACTTCAAACGCAACATGTCCGCCCGGTTTGGTAATACGATACAGCTCTCTGAAGACGTCGTCCATCACATCCAACCACTTCTCAATTGTCCGGGCCATCGTGATGCGTGCGCCAACTTCTTCAGCATCAATCCCATTGAACCAGCATCGCAGCCAATTATCGGACGCATACTGGACGATGTCGAGGAAGGGGGGCGATGTAACGGTGAGCTGGATGGAGCTCGATGGGATGTGTGGCGTCTCATGGGCGCTTTGCATCGAAAGCACTGCGGACTTTCCGACCTCGCTGACCCTCGACCGCTGTGCCGGAGTCGCATTCTTCAGCAGAGACTGTGTCTTCTTCAGAATGAGCGCTTTAACATCGCGATAGTCGGGCTTTTGCTTCCTTTTTTTGTTGATCTTTTTCTGCCGCTCCGGGCTTGTGGCTTGATTCGGTGGGAGCGTGTAGACGGAAAAGAATCCCTTCGAATGTCCCGTCAACCGATTCGTTGCTACCATTCTAATCCACCGGTCAACTGCATCCTCTTCTCCTGCCTCCTTGCGGCGCTGAAGATACTGTCTCACGGAGAGGATCTCTGCCAACGTGCGCGGATGATAGAACATCGAGAGGTCGATGTCGCTCGAAAGGCTTATATCGATTGAAACCTCGCCAAGCCGTTGTTGAACATTTTCAATCAACGGCACTTCAAGCCGCGAGCGAACAAGAATCGTCGAGAGTGGATTGACATCGTTGCCAACCACCCTTCTTCCCAACAACGCGGCTTCGATAAGTGTAGTACCTCGGCCCATAAAGGGGTCGTAAACCAAATCTCCTTGAACGGTAAAACGCTCGATGAAATACCGTGGAAGTTGAGGCTTAAAGCATGCTCGGTAGGACACTTCATGAAGCGATGAGGCTTGGCGTTGACGGGATGTCCAGAATTCCGCAGTCAGCCTTGAGATATCACAATCCCCGACAGTAATAATTTCCCTCTGAACATTCGGAAACAGGTTCAATGAGTGTGTCGCTAAAACGGCCGCACTCATAGCTCCTTGATCGTATGTTGCTTCGCTCTTCATGGCGACTCAGCTGCTACGTATACGCTCCTTGCTGGAGAAACTTTTCAAGTTGTGCTTGCTGTTTCGGCAACGGCCCCTCGCATCGCGGTTTCAGCGAAAATATCTTCCCCGGATTGAGTACGCCGTTCGGGTCGAGCGTTAACTTCAAGCGTCGCATCATCTCAACGCCGGCAGAGCCGACCATCTCTTCGAGGAATTGCTTTTTCGAAAGCCCTACCCCATGCTCGCCCGTGATTGTCCCTCCCATCGAAATCGCCCGGCTGTAGATTTCCCCAAAAGCCTTCTCTGCCCGATGGATTTCATCAGCATCCCTCTCGTCCGTAAGGCACGTTGGATGAAGATTTCCATCCCCCGCATGGCCGAAGTTTCCGAACGTCAAGTTATACTTCGAGGCGATGCGATTGATCTCCTCCAACATGGGAGCAACTTTGCTCCGAGGAACGGTCGCATCTTCGAGGATCGTTGTCGGTTTTACACGCGCCAACGCCGCGAACGCTGCCTTCCGCGCCGTCCGGAGTTTCGCGGCTTCTTCCACGCTGGCTGCCACCCGCACCGATGTCGCACCGTGCTTCTCGCATAAGCTCAAGATTGTTGCAGACTCTTCCTCAACGACTGCCGGATGTCCATCGACTTCGATGAGCAGCAGCGACTCGAGCGACGTTGGAAGGCCGAGATGAGCGTACTCTTCCACGCAACGGATGGTTGTCCGATCCAAAAACTCAAGAATCGCAGGCGTGATGCGTTGCGCGATGATTGCCGAGACCAGCCCCGCCGCTTCGCTCATGCTGTCGAAATATGCAAGCATCGTTCGCGACGCGGCGGGTTTAGGAATAAGGCGAACGAGTATACGCGTGAACACACCGAGCGTCCCCTCTGAGCCGATGAGAACATCCTTCAAGCTGTAACCGGCAACATCTTTAACAGACTTTCCGCCGACGATGACAATGTCTCCATTCGGAAGCACTACTTCGAGGCCAAGAACATAGTTGCGCGTCACGCCATACTTTAGTCCCCTCAAGCCCCCAGCGTTCTCTGCCACGTTACCGCCGATGGTACAGATGACTGAGCTTCCGGGGTCGGGAGGATACAGGAAACCAAGCTCCTCGACGGTTGTATGGAGGTTCGCTGTAATCACGCCCGGCTCAACCCACGCAGTCAGATTCTGGTGGTCGATTTCGAGGATACGGCTCCATTGATTCATCAATAGAACTACAGAATTCTCGACGGGAATGGCGCCCCCACTAAGCCCGGAACCCGAGCCGCGAGCGATGACGGCAAAGCCTTCTTCATTTGCTAAGCGAAGGATGCGAGAGATGTGTTCGACCGACGGGGGAATAATTACGGCATCGGGAAGGTGCTTCAGGAGCGGAGTGCCATCGTATGAGTAGGCGATTCGGTCTTCCTGAGAATTGAGAAAGTTCTTCGGACCGACAATTTCCCGCAGCTTGTTCAGAATCGATTGCGACAACATGATGCGAGAAGATAGCCGAATAACGAACGAGAAGCAATACGAGATCGTTTAAGGCTATTACCGCGCAGATACGAAAACATAGAAGCCTCGCGTCTTTGTAACTTCGTAGTAAGATACTTTTTCAGTACCTCTGTAACGATGGATCAATCTCAACGGCCCAGGCGTCGATCCCTCCATGGAGATTCCAGACCTTCCGGAAGCCGAGCTCGCGAAGATACTGAACTGCTCGGGCGCTCCTTCCTCCATGATGGCAGTGCACCACAATGTCGCGAGAGGAATCCAACTCATGCACACGATGAGGAAGCTGACCGAGCGGAATCAACTGCGCGCCGATGTTGACAATCTCATATTCATGCGGCTCGCGCACATCGACGAGAAGCAGATCGTCTCCAGCATCAAGGCGTGACTTCAACTCCTGTACCGTCGCGTGAGGAATGCCGTGCTGTTCCTCTCCGGTTGCCTGCACTCGAACGCCGCAAAACTGTTCATAATCGATCAACTTGTGTATTGTCCGGTTGTTGCCGCATATCGGGCAATCAGGGTTCTTCTGGAGCTTGAGCTGGCGGAATTGCATGCTCAGCGCATCAATCAATAACAGTTGGCCGATAAGAGACTGGCCGATGCCGAGGATGAGCTTCAGTGCCTCAGTCGCCTGAATCGTCCCGACAATACCCGGCAGCACGCCCAGGACTCCGCCTTCTGCACAGCTCGACACTAACCCCGGCGGAGGCGGCTCTGGATACAGGCAGCGGTAGCACGGCCCATCCTTCGCCGCAAAGACCGATGCTTGTCCCTCAAAGCGAAAGATACTCCCGTACACATTCGGCTTGCCGAGTAACACACACACGTCGTTCACGAGATATCGCGTTGGGAAATTGTCGGTTCCGTCGATGATGATGTCAAAGTCTCCGCAGATATCCATTGCGTTGTCGGAACGCAATAGGGTGTCGAATGTCTGAACCTCGACATAAGGATTGGCATCCTTGATGCGCTCACGGGCTGAATCGGTTTTCCGCCTGCCAACATCCTGCGATGTGTAGATGATCTGGCGTTGAAGGTTCGTACTATCGACGGTATCGAAATCTACAAGCCCAATCCGACCGACGCCAGCAGCGGCCAAATACAGCGACACAGGCGATCCGAGTCCTCCCATGCCGATAAGCAACACACTCGCGGCCTTGAGCTTTTGCTGGCCAGCGAGTGTTACCTCGGGCATAATCAAATGGCGCCCGTAGCGCCTGATCTCTTCTCGGGAGAGCTGAACCTCTTCCGCAATTATTTCCCTTCCGGCTGTTCTCATACTTTCCTTCCTCCTGCGATGGACGGGATGATGCTTACCGTATCGTTCTCTTCCACCCGTGTTTGTTCCTTTTGGAGATACCGAATATCCTGACCGTTGACGTAAACATTCACATAGCTCCGAAGCTTGCCGTCGTCATTATAGAGGTGTCTGTAGAGCGATGGGTAGCGAGTCGTAAGTTCGCTCAAAACATCTCCTACCGTCGTCCCTGCAAGGCTCATAGCGGGTTGTTGTTCCGTGTACGATCGTAATGGCGTTGGAATAAGTACTTTGACCGGCATTATGCTTTCCTCTCTCATTGTCATTTACAATGGTGAATAAATTGTCCGTCGACGATGCTGATCGGTGTTTCATCGAATTGTGATCGGTCATCACGAAGCACCCATGCAGATATTTCTCCGGGCGTCCCCTGTTCGACGGAAACAATGATGTACGTCCAGTTGGGCAGGGCATGCTCGAGGTCGAACGCCGACGGTTTTGATGGATGATCAGGATGGGAATGATATAACCCGACGATTCGTACCCCTTCTCGCTCGGCCAAGCATTCTGCCTCTTCATACTGCTCGGGCGAGATGCGGTAGCGTCGGTGCCGTTCTTCGCTCATCGTGTTGTGAATCCTGTACACCTCACACACGTCTTTCAACTCCCCCGTCTCCTTCCCAAAGAGAAGACCGCAACACTCCTCCGGATATGTTTGGGAAGCATGAAGCTTGATCTTGTGAAGAGCTGTATGGTTCAAACGAATCATGACTTCTCCACAATTACCCGTTGAGATAGCGTGCGCCACCGTCTGGAAAAACCGAAACGATTACTCCTTGTTCAAGCAACGAAGCAATACGTAATGCTGCTGCGCAGGCGGCGCCAGAAGAATTGCCAACGAGCAATCCTTCTTCTCTTGCTAATCTCTCGACCATAGCATACGACTCGTCTGTTGAAATCCTCAGTGTGAGATCAGCGAGCCTCGCATCAAAGATGCCCGGAACGCATGAGGTTGGTAGATGCTTGAGACCTTCCAGTCCATGCAGTGGCGCATCCGGTTCTACCGCAACACATGTGATGTACGGATGAAGTTCTTTCAGCCTTCGCGCGATGCCGACAAATGTGCCTGTGGTGCCGAGCCCTGCAACGAAGTGCGTAATCGGTTTCCCGACCTGATGATGAATTTCCTCGGCTGTCGTATGGTAATGCGCCTGCCAGTTTGCCGGATTGTTGTATTGGTCTGGATAAAAGTACTTCGTTGGATTCTTATTCACAACTCGCTTGACAAAATCCTGTGCTCCATCGGTTCCTTCGAGAGGGCTGGTAAAGAACAATTCCGCACCATAGGCTTCAAGAATGCGCCGCCGGAGCGGGCTGATGTTTTCCGGAACCGCTAATTGGACGCGAAATCCCAGTGTTGCCCCAATCATCGCGTACGCGATGCCGGTGTTTCCGCTTGTGGCGTCGATGAGAATTTTCTCTTCCGTCAACTCGCCCGAGCGAATGCCCTCGAGTACCATGTTGAGCGCAGGCCTATCCTTGACCGATCCGGCCGGATTGAACCACTCGGCCTTTGCATACAATTCAACGTTGGGGTTGGGCGGAATGCGCTGAAGCCGCACAAGGGGTGTATTTCCCACTAACGTCTGAAGCGATGTGACGTTTGCGCGATCCCGGAGCGGTAAAGCAGAATATGAATGTAGCGATGCAAACGAAGTTCTGGAACTCATTGAATTATTCTAAAAAAACTATGAGGGTAAATCTACGGTAATGAAGAACAGGTGCCGATTAACGGCAACAAGGCATGGCCTCGCAGAGGAGGGGACAACAACAAGCGAAACAACGAAGGTATGGAGGAAAGAAGTGCATCTGGATCTCAATCAACCGAACGCAATCTACAAACTCTGTGCACGAAAGTCAACTGTTGAGACCGAGTCTATCGGCTGACGCCCGCATGGCATTGATGACAAACTGGATATGCTCGTCAAGATTTACACCAAGCTCTTGCACACCGCGCGTGATATCGTCGCGGTTTACGTTGCGGGCAAACGCTTTGTCTTTCAATTTTTTCTTCACCGATGAGACCTCGATGTCGGCGATTTTATTCGGTCGCACAACGGCGCAGGCTGTAATGAAGCCGCAGAGTTCATCGCATGCGTAAAGCGCCTTCGCCATAGGAGTATCGCGAGGAACGTTCATGTAATCCGCATGGCTGAGAATAGCCCGACGGATATCTTCCGGATAACCCTGCTGTTGCAGTATTTCAGAACCTTTCGCCGGATGGTCCGGCGCATTCGGATACACCTCATAATCGAAATCGTGAAGGACGCCGACAATCGCCCATGTTTCTTCATCCTCATCGTACTTTCTTGCATAGGCTCGCATCGCCGCTTCGACGGCATACATGTGCCGCCGCAGAGCATCGCTCTTGGTGTACTCATGCATGAGGTTCAGCGCATCGTCGTAGGTCATTCTATCACTCCTTTTGCATGTGTTGGAGGAATAAGCTATGAAAAAATAGAGGAAAATCAAGGAGCACGATGATCACCAGAGCAACCTCTCACCTCAAATCCGATTTAGAGGGTAAAAAAAGTCGCAAAGACACCTGGTGTCATTTCTCACCGCGTATTTTCATCTCTCCCGAAGAAAAGCTATATTTGCGCTGAGAGGGCGATGGAAATCCTGAACCCCGATATTGAGCGGTATCTTGGCGAGATCATCCCTGAGCGCGATCCGGTCTTGAGCGACATGGAGGAGTTTGCCGCCGCCCGTGAATTTCCGATCATCGGACCGTTAGTTGGACGCTTGCTGTATATTTTCGCTCGTTCAATGCAAGCAAAACGAATTCTCGAAATGGGCTCCGGCTTCGGCTATTCCGCGTATTGGTTTGCTAAGGCGATAGGAAAAGATGGGCTTGTAATCTGTACGGACGGGAGCGTGGAGAATGAATCCCGCGCGCAGGAATACTTCAAGCGAGGCAGAATCGCCGACCGCGTTGAGTTTCACGTCGGCGATGCGCTGACGATCGTCGATACGCTGAAGGGAGAGTTTGATATTATCTTTATCGACATCGACAAGCACCAATATCCCAAGGCATTGAAGAAAGCCGTGCCACGACTCCGGACTGGGGGATTACTGATCGCCGACAATGTCTTGTGGAGCGGCAGGATTTTGGACAAAAAACCGGATGCGGCAACGGCCGGTATCATTACTTTCAATCGCATGATCTACGCCTCGAAAGAATTGCTCACCAGCATCGTGCCGTTACGCGATGGGGTCTCGATTAGTGTGAAAGTTCTATGATTACGACACTCGCTATCCTCTTCCTCCTGCTTCTTGTGGGGCTTGTTCTGTATGGCTTCGGGATTGTCATGCGCAGAGCACCGACCGACCATGAGTTACAGACGGAAAAGTGTTCTCTTTGTCTGCAGCGGTTTCCTAAAAGCGAGCTTCTGGAGAGACAGATTGGGGACTATAAACTGATGTTCTTCTGTGAACGCTGCATCAAAACACTCCAGGTCGATCTCGAAAAGCGGAAAAATGGAAAGGCAACGAAGACGAGCAACAAACCGGAACAGCACGAAACATGAGCGCTGCAAACCGAACGGAAAAACACTACCGATAGAACTTTCTCATGAACCCTTCCGCCGAGGGGCAGAGATCGCGAACACCACACGCGGGGCACATCGGCTTTCTGGCATTGCAGACATTCCTTCCATGCCAAATGAGCGTGTTGGAAAAGTCATACCAATCGTTCCGCGGCAGGATTTTCATGAGATCCTGCTCGATCCTCTCCGGATTATCGCTCCGTGTAAGACCCAAACGTTGAGAAAGCCGGGCCACATGAGTGTCAACGACAACGCCGGCGTTGATGCCATACGCGGCTCCTAACACGCAGTTCGCCGTTTTCCTGCCCACTCCGGGGAGTTCGGTCAGCTTTTCCATCGTCTTCGGAACCGCCCCTCCGTACTTCTCCACGAGCACCTTGCAACAGGCAATAATGTTCTTCGCCTTGTTCCGATAGAATCCTGTCGTTCGAATATCCTCTTCCAGTTCTGCTTGATTGACGGTCGCGTAATCCTTCGCCGAGTTGTATTTTTTAAACAGTTCTTTCGTCACAATGTTTACCCGCTTATCGGTACACTGTGCTGAGAGAATCGTCGCGATCAAGAGCTGAAGCGGGTTCAAATAGTCGAGCGCGGTCTTCGCGTTAGGATATTCCCGGCGCAGCCGCTTGACGATCTTCGCAGTGCGGGATTTCAGTTGTTCGAGCGTTTCTTTTTTCACGGATTATGAGCGTGTGGAAAGGAAGTACTTCTCGACTTCTTTCGTCGACCTGGTATTAACAACATCTCTCGCTTCCAACCACCCTTTGCGAGCAATGCCGATTCCGTAGAATACATCCCTCAAGCCTTCGGTGTTATGCGCGTCGGGATTAATGCAAATGTGAACACCTTTCTCTTTCGCGTATTTGACAAGTCGCCAATCTAGGTCAAGTCGCTGAGGATGAGAGTTGATTTCGATCGACTTCCCGTAATCTGCCGCAGCGTTGATGACCTCGATCATGTTGACGGGATATCCCTCACGCGAAAGCAACAGTCGCCCCGTTGGATGGCCGAGCGTGGTAACATATCTGTTCTTGAGCGCTTTGATGATACGCTTTGTCGCCTCTGCTTCCGTCATTTTGAATTTGCTGTGGATGGAAGCGACAACATAGTCGAACGACGACAGAACCTTGTCGGGAAAATCGAGCGAGCCATCAGCAAGGATATCGACTTCGCTTCCTTTGAAAATGCGAAACCCCTTGAGCCGCGCGTTGAACGTATCAATCTCCCGATGCTGTTTCTTCACTTTCTCCGGCGAAAGTCCACCTGCATACGCGGCTGCCTGACTGTGGTCGGCAATGCCGAGGTATTCCCAGCCAAGCTTTTGCGCGGCCGCTGCCATTTCCTCGAGCGTGTTCGCACCGTCGCTGTACGTGGTGTGACAGTGGAATGTGCCGCGTATATCGTTTTCCTCGACAAGCTTTGGAATTGCCTTCGTTGCGGCCGCTTCAAGCTCCCCCATATTTTCCCGCATTTCAGGCGGAACATACACAAGTCCAAGCGCTTTGTAGATATCGGCCTCGTTCTTGCACACTGGAATCGCCTTTACCTTCTTCTTTTCATCACCATCAATTGGCGAGAATGCATACTCATTCAGACTCCAGCCGAACTTCCTTGCCAGCGAGCGCATTTCCACGTTATGCTCTTTGCTGCCGGTAAAGTAATTCAGTGCAAACGGATACTCGTTGTCCGCCACAATGCGCAGATCGCAGTTAATACTACTCTTCAACAGCACGCTCGATTTTGTTTCACCGCGGGCGATGATGCTTTGAACCTCCGGATGGAAAATAAATGTGTCGAAGATCTTCTTTCGATGTTTTTCTTCCGAGCTTACAACGATGTCGATATCCCCGATGACTTCTTTCCTTCGCCTGAGACTACCGGCAATGCCACAACGCTTTACCTCTTTGAGCTTTGCTATCGTGTTCAGAATTGTTTCAGCCGATTCTTTTGCTTTGGGATACAAATGCTTGTCGCTCGTCTTCGCTAAAAGCTCGATGCCTCGAAGGATATTCTCTTCCGTTTTTTCTCCAAAGCCTTCGACCTTTGCTAACCGATGCTGCTCACAGGCTGCTTGAAGCTCTGCAATCGATTTGATCTTCAGCTTCTCATAGAGAATCTTGATCCGCTTCGGGCCTAAACCCGGGATGCGTACCATCTCAAGCAGTCCGGACGGAAGCGAGGCTTTCAGCTCATCGTACTCCTCCGACTTTCCCTTTACGACAAGGTCGGTGATGATTTCGGCAAGATGCTCACCGATGCCTTTCACCGTACGGATGTTGCCGGATTGAACAAGGAAATCGAGATCCTGTGTGAGAGCCTCAACGATGCGGGAAGCGTTATGGAAGGCTCGACATTTGAATGGGTTCTCTCCTTTTAACTCAAAGAGCGTGCCCATTTCATCGAGTACCTCGGCAACCTGCTTTTTGTCCATAACGAGGAAATGTGAGGAGAGTTAAGAGAACGTACGGCGAGAGAGCTACTTTCAAATCACCGATGGGAGAACAGAAGATTTTGTTTTAAATAATTTAATCTGTGAATCAGTGGTTTGGGTTTTTCACTGAATCGTTACAACGAATTTACCGACTCGGAAAGAACTTCTCGGTCAATCGGTTCAGACGCTTGTTCTCCAAGGCGGACAAAGTAGCTTTCAATACTGTCGACAATCGGTTGCTGCTCGACGTACTGCATGAGTTCTTGACGGAGCTTCGATGCATGCGGCAGGCCTTTGAGATAGCCGGAATAGTGCTTGCGGAATTCGATGACGCCTTTTCGCTCGCCCTTGAATTGCACGGAAAGGTCAAGGTGCTCCAACAGCACGCGCTTGCGCTCCTCGAACAACGGCGGCGGAAGAAATTCGCCCGTTGCAAGGTAGTGCTTCGCTTGAGTAAAGATCCATGGATTGTCAATCGCGCCGCGGCCGATCATCACGCCATCGCATCCCGTCGTTTCAAACACCCAGCGAACTTTCTCGGGAGTATCGATACTGCCGTTCACAAGAATCGGAATCGAAACCGCTTCTGTCACCTTTGGAATCCATGAAAAATCGGGTTCGCCTTTGTGTCCTTGCGCTCGTGTGCGGCAATGGATTGTCAACGCTTGCACGCCGGCGTGCTCTAACATCCGCGCAACATCAACGATGCGGATGCTTTCATGATCCCAGCCGAGCCGCGTCTTGACGGTGACGGGAAGTTCGACGGCGTTAACGACGCTCGAAACAACGCGCTCCATCTTCGGCAGGTCGCGCAGCAAGCCGGCCCCTGCACCTCGCATCGCAACGTTTTTCACCCAACAGCCGCAGTTGATGTCGATCAGGTCCGGATTGCAGCCGGCGGCAATACGCGCTGCAGCTTCCATCGATGACTCTTCCCCACCGTAAATCTGAATTCCAAACGGACGCTCTTCCTCAAGGAACTGCAGCTTCTGTTTCGCCTTCACAGCCTCACGGATCAGGCCCTCGGAGTTGACGAACTCTGTGTAAACGACGTCTGCACCGAGGCGTTTGCAGATGACGCGAAACGGAAGGTCGGTCACATCCTCCATCGGCGCGAGGACGACAGCATGTCGAATATGTTGGCGGTCAATGATCATTGCGTTTCAGTGAAGCTCCAAGACTCTTCACCACGAAACCCAGACCGATGAGGATAAGAATGACGGGCCAGTATTTCCACATGTGAAAGTCAAACTCAATCCAACCTACGTTGCGCACAAGGAACAACACGCCAACAACGATCAACACCACCCCCCAATAGACGCGCAGAAGCTGGCCGCCGGAATCGGTCTTCATGACTGAATCTTTCTGATGATGGCATCGGCCATATCGCGCGTTCCGACGTGGCGTTCTGGGTTGAGGTCACGCGTGACGCGAGTTCCTTCCTTAATCACTTCGGCAATGGCCTTTTGAATCTTCTGCGCTGCTTCAATTTCCCCCAGAAACTCCAACATCAGTGCAGCGGCAAGCGTCAACGCTGCAGGATTAGCGATGTTCTTCCCTGCAATATCCGGAGCGCTGCCGTGCACCGCCTCAAAGATTCCGACGTCATAACCGATATTGGCGCCAGGGGCAAGTCCCAGACCCCCAACAAGACCTGAGCAGAGGTCCGAGAGAATATCGCCAAACAGGTTTGTCGTCACAATGACATCGAACTGCTGCGGATTGACGACCAATTGCATTGCCATGTTATCGACGATTCGGTCGTTGCTCTGGATAGCGGGATAGTCTTTCGCAATCTCGCGACAAACATCAAGGAACAGGCCGCCGGTGAACTTCAGAATGTTTGCCTTGTGGACGATGGTGACGGACTGCCGCCCGTGTTGTTTCGCATACTCGAACGCCGCCCGCGCAATCCGCTCGCTTCCTGTGCGCGTCACAACACCGATGGTTTCCGCCGCACTCTTGCGCGCATCAATGAAATGCTCGATGCCGGCATAGAACTCCTCCGTGTTCTCTCGAAACAGAACGAGATCCACATTCCGAAACGGCGACCTTACTCCTTCCATGGACTTGGCCGGCCGGAGGTTGATGTAGAGGTCGAATTCCTTCCTCAACGCAACATTGACGCTGCGAAACCCCGTGCCAACCGGCGTCGTGAGTGGACCTTTCAGCGCTACCTTGTTGCGTGCGATAGAGTCGAGAACACCGTGCGGAAGCGGGTCTTTATGCTTTTCCATCGCTGCCATCCCCGCCTCCTGTACCTCCCACTCAATGGCTACCCCCGCAGCGTCGACAATGCGTCGAGCTGCCTCCGTGATCTCTGGACCAATTCCATCTCCCGGAATGAGTGTAACGGTGCGCGTCAAGCAATTTCCCTGTTGAAGTAATGAAGCGAACAGTGTTAATCTACGAAAAGATGGGAGGAATCACAAGGAAGGGCGGGCTACCTTAATTCCGATATAGCAGGGGATTTCAGTCGCACCATGGATCTCTTGCGGCAGTGCTCACCTCACACCTGTTTGCTCCCCACCGACCGTCACCACCTGTTCGTTATCATCTGATTTTTCAGTAGCCTTGAATGGTTGCGGGAAAAACCATGTCGAAATCCCCGCCTGCCTCATTGAAGCCTCTGAGGCGGGCAGGAAACACACGCGATGGCTTGCCGACGCTGCAATCCGAAATTCTTGGCGCCAAATGCCTTGTAGCCTTTGACGGTAAACGGGGGTCCGCCAAGAATTGAACGCACGCCATCGCTCCCTACGCACAGGCCGTGATTTCGACTCCACGCACTTTCCGCGAACGCATAACCTCCTGTTCCTGTACGTTTCTATATCAGATTCAGGAGGTCAATTGCGGTCAAATATTGTAGAAGCTCCTGTCCAAACTTCGATATTGCATCGCCTCACTGAAGTGTTCGGACGGATGCCCTCCAAGCCCGAAAGGTCGGCAAGATATCTCGGATAATCTGTTTCTGCTTGGTAGGTATAGTTTGTCTTTCCTGAAATTTTGCATACATTGCGCAGCCTTAAAAGTCTTTGCTACAAGGTAGGACGAAGATATTGTATTCTTCTCGTACAAATCAAAAACATCACGACATCGAAGTTTTTTTTTGCCGGAGTTCCATCAAGCTTTTTTGACAACGACGCTGTCTCATTCTTATCGGTACACGTGTTCTTAGACATCGCGGCACCAGCACCTACTTTTTAGGAAGGATACATGTCAGTACAAAGAGAACGTTGGGGATCACGCGTCGGCCTTGTCCTGGCGATGGCTGGAAATGCAGTTGGGTTGGGTAACTTTTTGCGCTTTCCCGCGCAGGCGGTAGAGAACGGCGGCGGAGCGTTTATTATTCCATACCTCGTTTCGTTCGTTTTGATGGGCATTCCTCTTCTCTGGGTAGAGTGGGCAATCGGCCGACATGGGGGGAAATACGGTTACCACTCAGCACCCGGCATGCTTGACGTGATGGGAAAGAGCAGGCTTTGGAAGTACGTCGGTGTGTTCGGTATTTTTACAAATCTGACGGTCGCTGCCTATTATTGTTACCTCGAGTCTTGGACGCTCGCCTATGTTTGGCATTCACTGATTGGCAGTTTTGAAGGCAAAACGGCAGAGGAGGTCTCAAATTTCTTTCACCATTATGTTGATACTGTTGACGGATCGTTTTTCAATTTTCCTCACGAAGCTCTCTTCTTTTTTCTGGTAACACTGGGTCTTAACGTTTGGATCCTTTCACGAGGCCTCAGTAAAGGCATTGAAATCGCCGCCAAAATTGGGATGCCGTTACTCATCCTTTTTGCGTTCTTTCTTGCCATCCGCGCGCTGACGTTAGAGGCCGGCGAGCTTGGTGCTGTGAATGATGCCATTATCGGCTTAAATTTCTTATGGGAACCACAATTTGATTCACTGACGAATCCGAAAGTATGGTTGGCAGCCGCTGGTCAAATCTTTTTTACGCTTTCTCTTGGTATGGGATCCATTCATTGCTACGCCGCATACGTTCGCGAACGCGATGATATTGCGCTGAATGCAGCATCGGCAGGTTGGACGAATGAGTTCGTCGAAGTCCTTCTCGGCGGTTCCATTGTCATTCCGATTGCTGTTGGATATTTAGGATTGGACTGGGTGATCGGCAACGTCGGCCTCGCCATGGGCTTCCAGACCATGCCAACATTGTTCCAAAACTGGGGACCGTTCTTCGCCGCGTTAGCCGGTCTTGCATGGTTTGGGCTTCTCTTCTTTGCAGGTATCACGAGCTCGCTTGCAATGGGACAACCGGTGATAGCGTTCTTTCAGGATCATTTTAAGTTTGACAGAACAAAATCTGCGAGAGTCTTCGGTGTTACATGCCTCATTCTTTCTCTTTGGTGTATTTTCTTTTACGGCTATGGGGCGTTCGCGGAGTTCGACTATTGGTCCGGTACGTTTGCCCTCGTCGCGTTCGCGCTTTTCGAGTCCATTGTCTTCGCGTGGGTATTTGGGATCGATAAGGGGTGGGAAGAAATTAACCGAGGAGCAGATATCAAGATTCCTCATTTTTTCAAATATGTCATCAAGTACGTTACTCCCGTGTTCCTTGTTGCCATATTTGTCGGCTCGTTCGTGAGTCCTTTGCATGGGGATTGGACAGGTGCATTCCAGAGCCTCCTTTCCGGTAACGGTTGGCCCTTAGACCCCGGCAGTATCATCGGCAAAGTATTCCATCTTGGCTTTGACGACACCCGTTGGTTCATCGACGGCAACCCGACACGCATTTTTATCATCGACGCGACACGAATACTGCTCTTGGGAACATTCCTTGCCATCGCCTGGCTGATCCGCATCGCATGGAAACGTAAAGAACAAGTACCCGCATAAGGAGATCCTCATGTCAACTTCAGCCCTCGTTACCATGCTCTTTGCATGGACAATCATCGCTTTCTTTACAATCCGTTTCTTCTTGAAGGTCTTAAAGACGCCGCAGGAAAAGGAGTAATGCTCATTGCAATGAAATTTGAATTGGTTGCGCTAGCGCTCACCATCCTTAAAGGTTGTAAAAGCTCCTATCCAAGCTCCGGTACTGAATCGCCTCGCTCAGATGTTCGGGTTTGATTTTCTCATTCCCAGCGAGGTCGGCAATTGTTCTGGCGACCTTAAGAATGCGGTCGTACGCACGAGCCGAAAGTCCCAACTTTTGCATCGCCATCTTGAGCAAGGATGCGCCCTCGTCATCAATCTGGCAAAACTCCTTGATTTCTTTTGACTGCATATCCGCATTGCTGAATAGGCCCTTGCGGCCATTAAATCGTTGACTTTGGGTCTGACGCGCAAGTACAACTCGTTTTCGGATATCCTCTGACCTCTCGCCTGCCCCTTTCGATGCAAGCTCGGAATACTTGACTGCCGGAACATCGACATGGATATCGATTCGGTCTAACAATGGACCCGATATCTTTCCGACACTTCTGGATTTGCATCTGTGTGCAGGTGCATTCCTGGTTGGGATTGCCGTAGTTTCCGCACGGGCAGGGGTTCATTGCCATTTTGTAGTATCACCCTTTCGGCCCCAAAACCAAGAAAACTGCCTACTGTTCTGAACGCTCTTGGAGACCACATCAAAAAGCGGTGGCTTGAACTGGGGCTACTCCAGCATCAACTCGCTGAGCGCTTGGGCGTTAAGACTGATACCATCCTCAATTGGGAACACAACCGGACAACCCCTACACTCCGATACCTTCCGAGAGTGGTGGCGTTTCTTGGCTACAATCCTTCTGTTGAGATCCCCAAAACGCTAGGCGAGAAAGTGCTCCAATATCGGAAATCTTGCGGAGTGAGTCAAAAAGAACTCGCCAAGCGGATCGGGATTGACTCGACAACCCTAAGCAGAATTGAACGAGAAAAAGGCAATCATTTCGCCACGGTCATAGAAAAAGTATTTTTGTTCTCAAATGGTTGCATCTTGTGATCCAGCTCAACCCCTCAAGCTTGAATTTTGTAGAATCTTCATTCGAAGAGCCTGATCCCCTATCTACTATCCTCGGACAATTGTGACCGATTCGATGGCATAGGACTTGCCCTCTTCAGCTTGCTGCAGGGGGTGTTTGTACCTTTCGGGTTGCCCGCCTTTCACGGCCGAACCCACTCCAGAGCTACAGCATCGAGCAGACGGCCGTATTCTCAGTGCTGGTTGGATCTCCTAACTATTGTTTCAGCGGAAGGAAAGATGGAATTCCTCGCCTATTTTCGCCTAGCTGTCCTCTTGGTATCGACTGTTGTGTTCTCGCTGCTCATAAGTAAGCTTGTCCGGGTCTCGCTCACGGGGTTTCGTCTGGTTTGGGCAGGGTTTGGTCTTATCATCCTTAATCTCATCGTCGGCTCACTCTTTCACAGCCACATGATTCCTGAGCCATTGAAGGAGCTCTTCCCGACCATCGGCTTTTTGACAGGCTATGTGGGCCAAACACTTGGATTGGTGTTAATTCCAATTGGGATTTACAAAGTGGTGAGCGTCCTCGTGCCGCGACTGGAGCAATCCGAATCGCTCTACGAACAGTTTGTTCATTCGATTGACGGCATTCTCTATGAGGTTGATGCCAGCGACTTCCGGTTCACCTTTGTCAGCAACAAGTCTCAACAGGTCCTTGGCTACAGCCCCCAGCAGTGGCTGAAGAAGGTAACTTGGGAGAAAATTATCCACCCTGACGACCTCGACTATGTCTTCACCTACTGCGCGGCGGCAGTACAGGATAGGCGGAATCACAGCATAGAATTTCGCGCCGTGACCGCAGACGGGCGCGTTATTTGGCTCAGGGATGTTGCAACAGTTATCGTAGAACCGGATCAGTCAGTGAAAATACGTGGAGTCCTGCTGGATGTCACTGACCGCAAGCGTGCTGAGGAATCGCTCCAGGAGAGCGAGGAACGGCTGCGGACCATCATCAATGCCGACCCGCAGTGCCTCAAACTCCTTGCTGCCGATGGAACCATCCTCCAGATGAACCCTGCCGGATTAGCCATGATCGAAGCGGAAAATGAAGATGTCGTCCGCGGACAATGCGCATACCCGCTGGTCGTTTCCGAGCATCGGAGGGCTTTTCAATCAATCATCGAGCAAGCATTCCAGGGACGATCCGGATGGCTCCAGTTCGAAATCACCGGCCTCAAAGGAACCCGGCGCTGGATGGAAACCCACGTGGTTCCCCTCCGGAATGGAAAGGGAGAAATCGTGGCGGCGCTCGGCATAACCAATGACATCACTGAACAGAAGTGCGCGAAGGAAGCACTGGATACCAAGTCAGCCTATTTTGAACAGCTCTTCAGGAAGTCACCGGCCGGCATTGTGCTCTTGGATACAGATGACAGGATCATTGACGCCAATGAATCGTTTCAAAGGCTGTTCCAGTATCTGCTGGAAGAAATTAAAGGCCGAAGCATCAATGATCTCCTAGTTCCCGACATACTGCTCACTGAAGCTGTCGGATTATCGAAACAGACGCAACGGGGAAAAACAGTCCACAAGGAAACATTCAGAAAACGAAGCGACGGCTCCCTCCTGCCAGTGCAAATCACGGCCTACCCAATCCAGGTGAACGACCGGCAGGTCGGCATGTATGCCATCTACACTGACATAACGGCCCGCAAGCACGCCCAAGACGTCCTACAAGAATCCGAAGAACGCTACAGAAACCTTGTGGAAAGTGCGAGGGACATGATCTTCTCCATCTCTCCTCAAGGCTTTATCATGTCGATGAACCCTGCCTTCGAGACTGGAACAGGCTGGAGGCGCGATGAGTGGGTTGGTAGGAGCTTCACAGACCTTGTTCACCCCGACGATCTTTCAAAAGCGATTGAGGTGCTTTCAACTGCCCTGCAGGGAGTTCGGACCGACATCCAGGAATACCGCATCAAGACAAAGTCAGGAGACTACATCGTTGGGGAAATTACGATCACACGTCAAATGAAAGATGGGAAGATTGTCGGCCTCCTCGGTATCGCTCGTGATGTAACCGCACGAAAGAAGCTCGAAGATCAGATTCGGCACACACAGAAAATGGAGAGCATCGGCACCCTTGCGACCGGCATAGCCCATGACTTCAACAACATCCTCGGTATCATCATGGCCTACACCGCTGCGTTGGAGCATCCGCAATCTGACCGACTATCTAAGGCTACGAGCACTGCGGCTATCATGAAGGCCGTCCAACGCGCCGCTAACCTTGTCCGGCAGATCCTCACCTTGGCCAGGAAGCATGAACAAGCCAGAGAATCCGTCAAGGTAAACGCCACGATCGAAGAACTTGGCGGAATGCTTAGTGAGACCTTTCCGAAAACGATTGAGATTGTCCGCAATCTCGATCCTACCGATCCCATAGTTCTAATAGACTCCACCCAACTCACTCAACTGCTGCTCAATCTGTGTGTGAACGCGCGGGATGCCATGCCAGCCGGCGGGACCCTTACCCTGACCACGGCTGTGTTGAATGGGGCTGAGTTGAGCAATAATTTTCCCAATGGCTCCAAGGGTGAATACGTGAATATCAGCGTTGCCGACACGGGTACGGGTATGAACGAGCAGACCCGCCAGCGCGTCTTTGAGCCATTCTTCACAACAAAAGAGCCTGGCAATGGCACCGGCATGGGGCTGGCCGTCGTTTACGGCATTGTCAAGAGCTACGGCGGGATTATCGATGTCAAGAGCGAGGTCGGGCGCGGCACAATCTTTCATCTCTATTTTCCTGCGACGGTTTCACCCAGCGGAGCGCCTCACAGCCCACAATCGGAGGCACAAGAATTGCCAAAGGGTACGGAAACGATTCTGCTCGTTGAAGACGAGGAACTGCTGGGGATGCTCGTGAAGAATATCCTTGAGACCTCTGGCTTCAAAGTGGAATGGGCAACGGACGGCAAGGCGGCGATCAGCTTTTACAGACTTCACCAAGACAAAATTGATCTGGTGTTGTCGGATCTCGGCTTGCCCAAGCTGAACGGGCCTGATCTCATTAGAGAGTTGAAGAAATTGGATCCCCAATTAAGGATAGTTGTCGCCACCGGCTATCTCGCTCCCGTGCTCAAAACAGAACTCCAGCGGAGCGGAATAAGAGATTTCATCCACAAGCCGTATCAAGCTGCCGAGGTAATCAGAGCAATCAGGAATGCGCTTGACAGCTCCTCCCCTGTTCCATCCCCACAGTAGTGGAATTTGGGCGATCGAAGGTTTGAAATGTATGTAGCCTCGTTAAATCGCGGCTCGATCATTTCTCGATTTGCCTCAATCGGGCTACTGCTTGCTCCAATATCGTCATCGAGTCCCGTTCAAGAATCTTGATATCCCAATACAAGCCTCCCTTAAGGAGGAAATCCTGCACTGTTGCCAGGATTTCCTCTCGATGAGACTCCAAATAGCTCGGATCGACATCCGCTTTCTTCCTCACCTCACGCACAAGGTCGATGGCTGGTTTTCTCAGAAGCACGAGGACAGCATCTACCACATCTAACCTCCTTTTCTCAAATAAGTTGTCTTTTGTCGGCAAGGAGGGAAACTCCATTAACGGACAGCTTGCAGGTCACTTGCCACAAGCCGCGCACATCCGCCATCACAGGCTCACCTCTCTCTTCGCCTTCTTTGATTCTTCCCAGAAGCCGAACCTCAGAGGAAAGTGTTAAGCGTGCATACACGGATCCGATGTCAGAATGGAAAGATTATGAACTGAAAGCCCGAGAGTTTATACTCTGTTCCAGCGAAGAATTTTTGGCACTTGATAGAAACCATTTCGGGCTTTTTACAACTCTTTCTCACATCGCCCGGTTAGGTATTCAGTCAAGTCCGACCAGTTTCTTTATTGACCCGGAATTCAAGGGACACATTACATTTGAACTGTATAATTTTTCTCCCAACTCTATCAAACTAAGAAGAAATATGCCAATTGGAAAAATCATTGTCGCGCAGTGCGATACTCAGGTAAGTACTGAAACAACATCTCCGTCAACCACGCATTTCTACTACGGATCAAAGAATCATTTAAGATCTCCATTCTACGAAGAGTTTTCAAAACCACAGGAGAGCTAGATAATCATGATCATTGATTGTCCCTATTGCGAGGAGTATGCAGGAAAGAATAGGACGCACAGCTCCCGTATTATTGACGAGCGTGACGGCTGCTTGCTTATTCCAACGGTTGGATGCTTTACGGAGGGATATTGTTTATACCTGCCGGCGAGACACGTGAATTCCTTTGCAACTCTTGCCACAAGTGAACTGGGATCAGTGTATGCGAACCTCAGTGAGATTTCTTCCATTATCAAAGAAGAATATCAGTCTGATTTGATCATCGCCGAACATGGGGCCGGTTCAGCATCGAAATGTGGAGCGAGCTGCATCAATCATGCTCATCTTCATCTAATCCCTGTCCACAACTCGGGCGCTATGTGCCTTATACGGAATCAGAACAACAAATTCTTCACAGAATTCCCGTAACATCGATATGATGCGCCAAGGTACGCTTACGTCCCCGCCACGGCTAAAGAGGAAGAGGTCTATTCGTTTCAGCTTAGGAGAACGACCTAACTTCAGAAGATGATCAAACATTATCCGGGCGGCATCCTCCGCTATCCTTGCTTGAAATAGCTGCTGCCGATCGCCAGTGATGTAAGCTATGACCTTCGACCCGTTCTTGTCTTGCATCTTGTTGAGAACATCTATCCGATCTTGTCTCGCCATAACGGTATCACGATACAAAAAAAATGAAACAAGTATCAACGAAGGTGCCGTTGCGTAACAGCGCGTTTTGCCTTTTCGGGGCACTCTTTTTTTCACTCTGGGTGAAAGGGCCCGGAAATCTCGACATCTCGCTTTCCAAGCTAAACACCCCATTGATATTGTTGCCAGTTTTCGCAGATTGCTCAGTCGTTGGGAGCCTCAAGATCTGTCATTACGCCAGGCACGTGCGAACAGTCTGGATTTCCCCGCCCGAACAATGAGAAGAAGGAGCGGAAAACTTGGAGAGTCTACACGCTGTAGAAGCTTCTATCCAAACTCCGATATTGAATCGCTTCTCCGAGATGCTCCGGCTTGATCCTCTCGCTGCCGGCAAGATCAGCGATTGTCCTCGAGACCTTCAAGATGCGGTCGTATGCTCGGGCTGAGAGTCCAAGCTTGTTCATCGCTGTCTTCAGGAGCTCAGCACCGTGTTCGTCAATCTCGCAGAACTCCTTGATCTCCTTGGATCCCATATCGGCATTGCAGAAAAACCCTTTGCGTCCAGCAAACCTCTTCGCTTGTGTCACTCTGGCCCTCACCACCCGTTCCCGAAGAGCGGATGAGGGCTCCCCCGTTCTCTTCGAGGCCAGTTCCCCATACTTCACCGCCGGTACCTCAACGTGAATATCGATTCTGTCTAACAGCGGTCCCGATATCTTACC
>JBGFRR010000069.1:0-8783 GCA_041695045.1 Bacteroidota bacterium | reverse complement strand
GTATTGCTCAGAATCTTCGACGTACTCGGACAAGAAGTCGCTGAGCTTATCAACAGCGAACAACAACCCGGCTACCATCAAATCGAGTGGCAGCCAACGAACGCGGCTTCGGGAGTGTACTTCTATCGCATTGAAGCAGCGGCGTTAGATAACTCAAGGCAAAGGTTTATGGAGACGAGGAAGTTATTGTTTCTCAAGTGATGCCGCTTTTGGGCATCATCCCGCTGCCGTTAGGCGGGAATGATCCTGCTTCGATAAAGGTCTTCAAAAAAGATCTGTCCGAGAAGGAAAGAGACGAGAATTTACAGCTCTAAATTGCGGTAAATTTCTTTGCGGTGGGCAATCCGTCGGAGATAAACCGCTTCGTCATTATAGGAGAAAATTATTCTGTAATCCCCTCCTACAACGACCCGATAGTATCTTTTGAATCCTGTTAGCGGTCGTACATCTAACTCTGGGTGGAAAACATTCTCACAAAGTTTCCCTGCAATGACGAAAGCTTCTACCTTCACCTGATCTGGTAAGGGCTTGAGATCACGCGCAAATCGATTGGTTCGCTGGAGAACTCTTTTACGCAGTGAAGTCATCGAACGAGCGTACCTCGTTCATGTTCTTCTTCCGGATGTCATCGTCGGACTCACGAAGTCCTGCGAGGAACTCCTCGCGATACAGTTCGTTTGGTGTAACTGCAGACGCGAGGAAGTCTTGAATGGTCTTGTAAGCCTCAATGAGTTTTGCGAGTTGTTCTTCCGTGACAGTGACGATTCCTGTTGCCATGGGTTTTTCCTCGTTGAGTATGCTTCAACAAAGATAACGAAGCACGTGAACAAAAACAACTTGAAACTATTACCGACCTCGGCTACCATCAAATCGAGTGGCAGCCGACTGACGCGGCTTCGGGAGTGTATTTCTATTTCGAGCAAGTGGGTGCCCCACTTACAAACAACAAAGCCGATCCCAATTATTTGGGTCGGCTTGTTGTTTTGCAAATCGACGTTTGTTAATGAGAATCTATCCCTATCCTATATCTTTCGTTGTCGTGAGCGTTCCTCAAGCCATTTCTTGAACGATTGCGAGCTTTCTCCAGAGCGCCGCCCTGCTAGGAGTCCTGAGACACTCAAATCCTCGTCAAGCTCTGGCCAGTGTATCAATGCGCCTCCGCCTGTGATTTGAAATTTGCTTCGCTCGTCAGAAGTTCCATGCCATAAACGCGGGTACCACGCAAGCGGCACGATAATTGTACGTCCATCGACGAGATCGACAACTAAGGAATCCTCAGTCACGGTAACCTCTTGCGCACGCTGTTCCTGAACTTCAAACGTTGAAGAATTCATTCCAGGCATTCAATAAGTATTCTTGATTTTCGTTTACCAAACGAACGACCTTGTTAATTTCAACTCGATGAAATCCACCACCGTGTTCAAGCCTGACCGGATCAAGCCAGAACTTTGCAACCAAGTTCTCTCGCTGGACATGAACATGTGGGGGTTCGTGATAATCAACAGAAACGAAGAAAAATCTATACGGTCCGCTTCTGAGAACGGTTGGCATCCTGATCGATTCGCGTGTCTGAAATTAACGATTTGGTTTTTGAGAATCAAATGTCCCTAGAAAATGAAAAGCTACCAAGATTATCATGCCCGAACGAAATATATTTCTCTCGCATCGAAGCAGCGGCGTTGGATAACTCTGGCAAACGATTTGCTGAAACAAAGAAAATGCTCCTTCTTCGTAACTGCGAGTAAGGCAATCAGGCTTGTAGTGAGCGGAGACCTCTGCAAGCTCGGTCGAGCCGCCGAACTACTGACCGCTCTAAAAAACTGTAAACACCACGAGGCATCCTGTTCATCTGAGATTTCTCGGGAGGTCAATTTCGGTCGGCGGAATGCCTCGTGTCTCAATGCGTTTTGTGCATCCCGCTGTTTTTCAAGCGGGACAACAAAGCCGACTCAGCGTCGGCTTTTGTTGTCGTCATCGTGTCTTTCATTACTTCCACACCTCCGCAGCTTGAAATCGTAAATCAGGAAAAATTTTCGACCGCACCTCATTGCTACCGGTATATTTCCCGAAGAGTTCAAACCCTTTCGACCCCTGCTCATCAACCTCCAGAGCTTTATGCATCGGATCAGCGATCCAGTATTCCTTGATTCCTTCCTGTGCGTAGCGTTTGAACTTAAAGCCGCGGTCATTCTTTTCGGTTGACGGAGAGAGGATTTCAACCACAAGGTCAGGCGCACCGTTAACTTTTCGCTCGTCAATGATGTGAAGTCTGTCTTTTGATACAAAGAGGATGTCCGGTTCAACGACTGTCCCTTCATCAAAATAAACATCAAACGGTGCCGAGAAAAGCTTCCCGAGAGCACGGTCGTGTATATGACTCGAAAGTATTTAGGAATTTATCATGGAAGTGCAAGCCGAGCGAAATTCACCTTGCCTCTCTCTCGCTTTATTCGTATCTTCTTCTCAGTCGTTTTCAATCATCCGAATCTGTGGAGCAAGGTCATGGCACGTATGTGTGAAATCTGCGGCAAGAAACCGATGGCGGGAAATCATGTGAGTCACGCGCACAACCGGACGCCGCGGCGCTTCCTCCCCAACCTGCAAAAAGTCCGGGCGAAGGTTGATGGCACCGTCCGTCGTATTCAAGTCTGCACCAACTGCATCAAATCCGGTCGCGTCTTGAAAGCCGCCTGAGAATCGTTGCTTTGCCTCACCAAGGAATCCCGTCCTGAGTTCATCGAAGGACGGGATTTTTCATTTTCTCTGTAAAAAGTCTTAGATTGTGATGCGGATTTTACAGATTGACGCGGATTTCACTGATTCTTAGCTCTTAGTGAGTACACATAGTAAACAATTTTCTCACGTCATTACGGCATACCAATCAGCGAAATCCGTAGAATCCGCGAAATCAGCATAGCCTATGGCGTTTACGTTTTCCCCCCCGAACCAGCTCACGCTCCTGAGGATCGTCCTCACGCCGGTCTTCCTCGCATTTCTGTTCTCTTCCGATCCGGTCCTCCGACAGCTTTCGTTGGTCGTCTTTTTTGTCGCGCTGCTGACGGATTGGTACGACGGTTGGGTGGCTCGCAAGTGGGGATACATCAGCAAGTGGGGCCGATTCCTCGACCCGCTCGCGGACAAAGTCGTAACCTCCGCAGCACTTCTCGCGTTTGCCTTCCTCGATCTTGTGCCCGGCTGGATGGTGTGGGTGATCATCGCACGGGATTTTCTCATTACCGGACTCCGTTCGTATTCCGAATTCAAAGCGAGGCCGTTCGATGCAACGAAATTCGCCAAGACAAAGACCGTGCTCCAGTTCATCGGTATCTATTACATCCTGATTCTCTACGTTGCGCGTGACGTGGCGTGGATCGATGCTCGGTTCGGCAGCACCATTGATTCACTGCTCGACCCCACCGTGCTCTATTACCTCATGCTCGTCATCACCGTCATCACGCTTTGGACGGGAGCCGTCTACCTCTTCGACAATCGGAAAACACTTCGGGAGTTGTATGCCTTTGCCTTCCGAGTCAGCCGGTCAGAATAATACCGACGCCGCTGCCGGAATGGCGCGGCCGGAGGTGCCGCTCACCATCAAGCTGATTGGTTCCGGATTTCTTACCGGCTACTCACCTGTTGCCTCCGGAACCGCTGCCAGCGCGTTGGCACTCGCACTGTACTTGGCCGTGCCCTGGTTCTCCCATCCAATCGTTCTCCCGATCGTCTCTGTCGTTACCTTCATGATTGGTGTTCGTGTTGCAGGAATCATGGAGCGGATGTACGGGCACGACCCGGCTGAAGTTACCATCGACGAAGTCGTGGGGATGTGGCTCTCGCTCGTTGCGCTTCCCGTTGATCTCCTCGTAGCAGTGAGCGCGTTCTTTCTTTTTCGCTTCTTCGACATCGTCAAGCCGTTCCCGGCTCGTCGGCTCGACAGCATGCACGGCGGACTCGGCATCATGCTGGACGATGTTATTGCCGCGGCCTACACAAACATGATCCTGCAAATCCTCATTGCGTTTTCCTTTTTCGATATCGTACGTACCATCCTCTAACCCTTCTGCATGACAGCTGAAATTATTTCCATCGGCGATGAACTTCTGATCGGCCAGGTCGTCAACAGCAACCAGGCATTCATTGCTGAGGAGCTGAACAAAGCGGGCGTCGCTGTCGGCAGGATGACCACGATTGGAGATCATGAAGCCACAATCATGGATGCTTTCAGGAAGGCATTCAGCGAGCATGACGCGGTTATCGTAACGGGCGGACTTGGACCGACGCACGACGACCTCACGAGACCGGCCGTGTGCACATTCTTCAACACCGACCTTGTTGTGGATGCAGAGGCGCTTGAGAACATCAAACGATTGTTCGAGCGACGCGGGTTTCCGGCCACCAGCCGCAATGAAGACCAGGCGCGCGTTCCACGCGGCTGCACGGTGCTGCAAAATCGTCACGGCACAGCTCCCGGTTACCTCTTCCAGCGCGACGGTAAGCTCTTCATCGTAATGCCGGGTGTACCATTCGAAATGAAAGCCATGATGGAAGAGTACGTGATTTCCCTCATCAAACAGAAGTCCGGCGGAACTGTCATCCTCCATCGAACACTGAAAACAACGGGAATCGCAGAGTCCCGTCTTGCCGACCTCGTGGGCCCCACCGACTCGTACTTCTCACCAGCAGAAGGGCTCTCGTTGGCGTTTCTTCCTGGTCCCCTGGGAGTCCGTCTTCGTATCACAGCGCGCGCAGAGGACTCTGCCGCTGCAGAAAAGCTCATCAGTCGTGTCGAGTCGGCTCTCCGCCAGAGGGCAGGCCGCTACATCTACGGGGTTGGCGATGAGGAGCTTGAGCATGTGTTGGGCAAACTCTTGAAGCAGCGCAAGATGACGATTGCTGTGGCTGAGTCGTGTACGGGAGGACTGATTGCCGACCGCATCACGAACGTGCCGGGGAGTTCCGAGTACTTCGAGCGCGGACTGGTCGTTTACAGCAATACATCGAAGACGAGCGAGTTGGGCGTGCCTGCTGAATTGTTCAAGACTGTCGGAGCTGTCAGCAGAGAAGTCGCCGAAGCGATGGCGTTCGGCGTGCGAACAAAAGCGAACACGGACATCGGCCTCTCGACAACCGGCATCGCTGGTCCAACCGGAGTAACACCGAAGAAACCTGTCGGTCTGGTGTGGATTGGATACTCGGATAAGCGCGGGACCTTAGCACTGAAATTCAATTTCGGTGATGACCGTCGTCGCGTGAAGGAACGTGCCGCACAGGCGGCACTGGAATTGGTGCGAAGGAAATTGTTGAAGATTGAGCACATTTGATTTTGTCTTGCGGGCTTTCTATCTTGAACCGTACTTCAAGAGGAGACCAACAATGCTCTCTGAATACATCCGGCTCGCAATGGAACAGGCTCAGTACGAGATTATCGAAGATGACAAAACCTACTTCGGTAAAATACCCGGTTTCGACGGTTTGTGGGCCAACGGTAAAACGCTCGAAGAATGCAGAAAGGAACTTCAAGAAACTCTGGAAGATTGGTTATTGATGAGCCTGCGGCGAAATCTTCCTGTTCCTAACCCGCATCAAAGGGTTTAATCTGTGAATCTGTGGTAAGTCTCTTTTTAAGTGTTTTTTCTTGAAAAAAATCTTGGACTGGAGAGCACGCTGAGTAGATACAAGAATTCTTCGAAAGGCAAACATTACCGCAGAAGAATGGAATTCAACACGATGATTTTATGCCCTCCCTCCGCTCGTTCATTGCCCTCCCAACATCCGACCATCTGAGAAGTAGAATCACCTCCATTCAATCAGAACTCCAGCAATGCAATGCCGACGTGAAGTGGGAACTGCCGGAAAAACTCCACCTCACCTTAAAGTTCTTAGGCAATGTTCAACACCAAGTGCTTGATACGCTTGCATCTGCATTAGAGCGTAGCTGCCGTACGTTTCCTTGCTTCGAACTGATGTACGACACCATCGGTGCGTTTCCATCGACCACGCACCCACGCGTGATCTGGGTTGGTGCATTGCTGAACGAACAACTCTCGCGCGTGCAGCAACATGTAGAAGATGTGTGCACCGAGTTTGGTATTGCGCGCGAGGATCGTACATTTCATCCACACATTACACTCGGTCGTGTGAAGGGATCGCGGAACATACATCGCTTGACAGAGAAACTAAAAAGTCTTACTTTTGTCCCCACGCAATCCTCCTGCACCGAACTTCTCGTGATGCGAAGCGAGCTGCGACCGTCAGGTTCAGTCTACTCGGTGTTGAAATCCATTCCTCTTCAACCGTAACGGTGCCTCAGATGACCGAAACGAATTCCAAAGACGCTCGCCTCCAAGCACTCAAGATCGCCATCGACCAGATCGAGAAGCAGCATGGCAAGGGCTCCATCATGAAGCTCTCCGAAGGGCCTTTGACAAAGGTGGATGCCATTTCGAGCGGGTCGATTTCTCTCGATGCCGCGCTTGGCATCGGCGGCGTGCCACGCGGTCGCGTGGTGGAGGTCTTTGGACCGGAATCCTCCGGCAAGACGACCATCTGTTTGCATATTATTGCCGAAGCACAAAAGCAGGGAGGCGCCGCCGCATTCATCGACACCGAGCATGCGTTGGACGTCGGGTACGCGAAGAAGTTAGGCGTCGATGTCAACAACCTGTTGCTCTCACAGCCGGAGTACGGTGAGCAGGCGCTGGAAATTGTCGAAACACTTGTGCGAAGCGGCGCGCTGGATGTGATTGTGATTGATTCTGTCGCCGCATTGACGCCGCGTGCCGAGATCGAAGGCGAAATGGGCGACCCATCGATGGGTGTGCAGGCGCGCCTGATGTCGCAAGCGCTGCGAAAACTCACGGCGGCCATCAGCAAGTCGAAGACGTGCGTGACCTTCACGAACCAATTGCGGCAGAAGATCGGCGTCATGTTTGGCAATCCGGAAACAACGACGGGGGGCAACGCGCTGAAGTTCTACGCTTCCGTCCGTCTCGATGTGCGCCGCATCGAAGCGCTCAAGGATGGCCAAAACATCATCGGGAATCGGACCCGGGTGAAAGTCGTGAAAAACAAAGTCGCACCCCCCTTCCGCGAGGCGCAGTTCGACATTCTCTATAATGAGGGAATCTCGAAGCTCGGCGACCTCATCGACACGGCGGTCGATCAGGGGATCATCGCGAAAAGCGGCTCGTGGTTTTCGTATAAAGACGAGAAGATCGGGCAAGGACGCGACGCCGTGCGCACGTATCTGCAATCCAATCCGAAGATCGCAGATGAAATCGATAAGGCGCTCAGACAGAAGCTTGGATTAGCGCCAAGCGAACCGCACGAGCACCCGAAGCTTGAACCTCCCCGCAAATCTGCAAAAACGTAAGGCAATTCCCCCGTGATTATCACGAAGATCATCCCGCACAAAAAGCATAAGAACCGCTACGCAGTCTACGTGGACGACGCATCGGCGTTCGAAGTAAGCGATGAAGTTATTCTCCGCTTTGGCTTACGGAGCGGCGATACGCTTGATGAACAGCAGGTCGAGCAAATCCTCACCGCCGAAGCTCAATATCGCGCACAGGCGCTTGCCATCAACTATATCTCCTACCGTCCACGCAGCACCAAGGAGGTTATCAATCATTTAACGAAGAAAGGTTTTGCGCGCGAGCTTGCGAAAAAAGTTGCAGCGCAGCTCCAGAAAAAAAACCTGATTAACGACTCGGAATTTGCCAACATGTTCGTGCGCGACCGCGTCAAGCGCAAACCGACCGGGGCGGCAATGCTCCGACAGCAACTGCTTGCGAAAGGCGTCGCACCCAACATCATTGAGCGCGCGCTCAAGAGCACCATCACCGACGAAGACCAGCAGTACGCTGCCGAAGAGCTCGCCGCGAAACGTCTCCGCCTCGCGCACACAAGTCTGGAAAAACTCGAACCCGCAAAACGCAAACGCCGCATCTTCGAGTAT
Source organism: Bacteroidota bacterium (assembly GCA_041695045.1). Lineage (GTDB taxonomy): Bacteria > Bacteroidota > Ignavibacteria > UBA10030 > UBA10030 > JBGFRR01. The sequence continues at coordinate 826 of JBGFRR010000069.1, read as the reverse complement.
CTCCTCCGGCATGGGTTCTCCAGCGACATCGCGACACGAACCGTCCGCACGCTCTTCGCCCGCCCGACCGACGGCGAATCGCATCAAGCGAACTCCAACCCTTCGGGTGTCGCCGCCTGACCTCATCCCACATCCTTCCTGTGCGTGTCACGGATCGTCTTCGATATTGAAACGCTGGGCTATCCCATCGAATCGCTGGACGATGCGCAGCGCGACTACCTCCTCCGCTTCGCGAAAACCGATGAGGAAATTCAGGACACCGTCAACAAGCTCAACCTCTACCCCACCACGGCACAAATTATCGCCATCGGCATGTATAACCCCGACAGCGACCGCGGCAAGATTCTGTTCCAATCGGATGAGCGCGTCGATACACACTCGGAGGACGAGTCGGTGCACTTCGTTTCCGGTACCGAGCAAGAACTTCTGCAGCAATTCTGGGCGGATGTGGCGCGGTACGATCAATTCATCACGTTCAACGGCCGCAGTTTCGATTGCCCGTTCCTTTTGCTCCGCTCCGCCATTCTCAACATCAAGCCATCGCGCAATCTCATGCCGTATCGATACGATCCGGCCGTGCACTGCGACCTCTTAGAGCAATTCACCTTCTACGGCGCATTCCGTAAGTTTAGCCTCGACTTCTATAGCAAGGCGTTCGGCATCGAAAGCCCAAAAAGTCACGGCATTACAGGTCTCGACCTCCGTGGGCTCTTCGAGCAGAAGCGGTACAAGGAAATTGCGGAATACTGTTTAGGGGATGTGAAAGCGACGGCAGAGCTCTATCGACGATGGGAGTACAACCTCAACTTCTCGCGTGAGAGAATAT
>JBGFRR010000138.1:0-8785 GCA_041695045.1 Bacteroidota bacterium | reverse complement strand
AGGGTAGTAGCAAAAACCCCGTATATTGGGAGAAGAAATATGCGGTCTGGTCGGGCAATACGTTTGCCGGGATGAAGAATTTGCCGGCTGGGTTGATTAGGCTCGTCGGGCGATATTGGGAAGAAGGAAAGAGGTACAAAGTGAAGTTGACAGCAAGCTCCGGCGGAAAGACGGGAGAGGTTGTGATCGAGGTCAAGAAGCCTAGAAAGTTTGGAACGACCTTCAACAATATCAAAAATGTAAAGAACACGGAGTTTAACCTCGATGAAGAACTGATCAAATTTGGAGGGATTTATGGTATTTCTCCTCAAATGATAAAGGGGCAAATCGAGAAGGAAACAGATTTCACGCCTGCATATCGGTATGAGCCGTTTTCCGATTTAGCGATTCAAAGAGATGTCAAGAAAAGAAGCTCATTACTTGCCTCTGGACTACCCTTTGTAATAAATGTCAATCCATCGAGTATGGGAGGGTTATTCCCTGATGGTCACGCAAACGTACAGCCGATTGACTATCCGCGGTCGCCAATGGTGATTGCAGATTTTCTTGGCTCTAATTTCGAGAAATACGTGAATTTGGATGGACTCTATGTCATCGATAGCCACAATGAAACAAGACCTTTGACGAAAGAACTAGGCAAATGGTACGACAGGTTTCGTCGTTCATGGGACAACGCGAAATCACTTACTAAAAGACAATTGGCTCTTGCAGCACGTGTTAGATTGGCAGATGAAATCCTTCAAGGAGAACTGCGGGAAAAGTACTTGCAAACAGCTCAGACCCGCGTTGTAGCATCCTACGGGCTCATCCAGATGATGTACACGACGGCAGTGGTCGAGCGATTTCAAGAAACGGGCGATACCTATGGGACAGACGGTACCACATATATGGCGAGAAGTAAGGAGGAGACCCCACCAGAGCTTTTGAATGAACATGCATTCGCTTTTCCTCGATACGTAGACTTCACACTTAAAAATCTGCGTCAGGTTCTCAAGAAGGGAAAATCGGCGTCGCTTCCTGATGTTGTGTGGCCTGAGGGATTTGAGAAGACTTGGGAGATGACATTCCAGTTACACAATCCCGGGGAGCCAGGCTATGGCTCGACAGTTGTGAGAAAATCAAAAAAATACCGGCCTTCAGCCGAGTGAGGAGTTCATCATGATAAAGTCGGTCAGGATTATTTCATTGCTTATCCTTTATTTTGTTTCCTCTTCAAGTGGAGATCTTCTTCAAGCACAGGAATTTGATCCGGCGATAAAGCACCAGATTCAAAGTGCACTGAAAAGCCGATACGGTCAGGATTACGATCCATACTTTTACTCGCTTGACTCTCTTATTGGAACGATATGGTCGTATCCGGGAGGATACGAAATTACCGATCCTTACGGGACTCTTCAAGGTAAAATGATTTTTTTTGCCAGCCCAACGCTCGCAGAGAAATCTATTGATGAGATTCAGGAAGAAAGGAAGGTTGTAGGTTTCTTTGAGAACGGTCAAATTACTTGGGATACTGGCCCGCTGATGCCAGATGCAGCCGGAAACGAGCTGTACGGTACGATGGATCTGAACAACGATGGTCAGGTTGAACTGCTTTTCCCTGTGCGTTCTTTTGATCTGCGGTACCCGACAAACTATTTATGGATTATCAGTTGGGACGGAACAAGGGGAAGGATTCTTAACGATATCGATCCTGAAACTGGCAAATCGGTAATACGAAGCACCGGGAGATTGTTCGAGTTCTTCGACTACGAAGGGGATGGGGTAATGGAAATACGCGCGTTTTGGGACAAAGAAGACGCATTGATGCCCGATACGTTGATGGAAGTTCGTCCTTGCGTTACATACAGTTGGAATGGGATACTCTACGGCATGTGGCCAAATACTCCGCAGATTCGATGCCGGGAGTTTTTGCCGATGAATAGGCTTACAGCCACAGTCAAGTGTGAGGTGAGGCGTGAGCAAAACGATAGTTTGGTGTACAATTACACATGGTCGAATCATGCGACGAGTAAACAGATGATTCAGCGCATCTGGTTTGAAGGGATCAATCCCGATGCGGAGCAATATGGACCACGCGGGTGGGTTCACGCGAAGGTAAGCCCAATTCGCGGACGCTATTGGGTCTTGTCTGATTGGTACAAACTCCACATGATCAAGCCTGGCAGAACTCAAAGTGGTTTTGGGCTACGGGATACACAGATACCTACGATCATCAAGTACTACGTACAGGGTCACGCTCCAAGTCCAACGACGGAGCCGGATGAACCTGATCTTACCCCCGAGGATTCTCGAAGGGATCTCATGAACAATGCTGTCGTGGGGTACACAATCGGTCCCATGGATCCGGCAATCGTCCTTACGCCACCTGCTTTCCTCGACACCCTCATCAGCTACACACGCCAAGCTTTTGCCCTGGGCTGGATCAAAAACCGGGACATCGTGCAAGACTTGAATGCCGAGTTAAACGACGCAAAGCGACAACTTCGTTGCAACAATAGAAGAGCGGCGAAGGATATCCTGCGGGACTTTGTTGATGAAGTCGAAGATCTGTTCGAAGAAGAGGACCAGCGCAGCGACCCGGAAGATGTCTCCCAAGGGGACAGGCAGATCACCAGCGAGGCCTATGCCCTGCTGAAGTTTAACGCGGAGTATCTGATTTCAAAATTGTAGGTCGAGCAGCTTGCTCGACCCGGAGGAGGAGCCATGAACTGGAAATCCATCGTGTCAGCGATACTCGTTGCGACGACGGCAACGGCGCAAACTGTTTATCACCTACCCTTTGCCTCACGAGGGAACATCATTGAGCTTGCGGTGGCAAACACGTCTGGAATGCGGATTGTCCCGCTTGATGCTGGCGCATCAAGCGGGATCGGAGTGCGGATTGAGAACGCTCCCGCCTGGCTACAGTTTGCGCAGAAGGAACAGACAATACGCTCCGTGGCAGCAGGAGAAGAAGAGCCTGCGCTATTTGTGTTTTCGGTGGACAAATCCGCTCCCATCGGTCAAGAGCAGTCGTTGAGCTTTGTCATCAGCAACTCAAAGGGGGAACGTTGGACGAAAGAGATTCGCATTGCCGTTTCTGCGCCCGAAACGTTTGAGCTGTTCCAGAACTATCCCAACCCGTTCAATCCCGCCACCACAATCGGTTATCAGTTACCCGCTCACGGCAGGGTGAGTCTGAAAGTCTTCAATCTCCTGGGGCAAGAAGTCGCTACACTGGTGGACGGTGAGCAACTTCCCGGGTACCATCAACATCACTGGAACGCTAGCGGCGTGGCAAGCGGTCTCTATGTCTACCGGCTTGACGTTCGGGATCACACGGGCCAGACATCCGCCTCTGGCGGACTTCGGAGAACGATGCTGTTGCTAAAATAATCATCCACCTCCCTCATTGTTTTTCACTCCGCAGTTCCCTATCTTCTCTCGTCGCGCGTTCTCGTCTATGGTCGCGTGGTGTGGGTGCGCGTCGGGTATCCTCTCAACCCCCACAAAGGCACTCGATGAAGCTCATTCCTTTCCTCGTTCTTCTCGTCATGCTTGTTGCTCATCCCGCACAGTCCCAAATCGCCGATCTTGTCCTCTTCAACGGTAAAGTCTGGACGGTCGATGCGTCCAAACCGGAGGCGCAAGCCGTCGCGGTCCTGAACGGACGGGTCCTCGCAGTCGGTTCAACCGCTGAGATGCGTCGGCACGTCGGCAAGGGCACAACGCAAATCGACCTCAAGGGCAGGCGTATGCTTCCCGGCTTTATCGACAACCATACGCATTTCATGAACGGTGGATTCCAGTTAGTGAATGTCGACCTTCGCGCCGCCGCGAATGAGGAAGAGTTCGCGCGGCTCATCAAGGAGCGCGCGGAAGCGCATCCCAGCCGATGGATTGCCGGCGGCGACTGGGACCACGACCGATGGCCACAGTGGTAACTGAGGCAATGAGAACGACAAAAACATTGGGGACAGCGATCCATGAATAAAGTATTGCTTGTTGAAGACGAAGAAAATCTGGTCGACATCGTTGCGACGGTGCTGGAAGAGGAGGGATTGGTGGTGCGTACGGCTGTTTCTGCAGAAGAAGCTCTGACGGTCATTCCGGCGTTTTCTCCCGATCTCATCGTCTCTGACCTGAAGATGGCGGAAATGGACGGCTTTGAGATGGTGGAACGGATCCGTGCAAATCCGTCTACGGCGCTGGTCAAGGTGATTTTCTTAACGTCCCACACAGACGCTTCAAGTCAGGCAAAAGCGAAAGAAGTCGGAGCCGTCGCGTACATGACCAAACCGTTCGACATCGACGAGTTAGTGAAGTTGATTCGCGCGGCGCTCGCGTAAAAAAACCGTTCGAAGACCAAAAGCATTGACTGCCAATGTTGTTACCAAAATCTCGCCCTTCCGGGGCGAGCGTTCCAACTCGTTCCCACGCTCTGTTTACCCCGTCGCTCTTTGGCGGGGCGTTGGAATGCAGACACCGTCGCTCCTGTGACAACTTACATTAGCTGCTCGGACGCTGAGCCTCCTCGCTCGTGCATTCCGACGGAGACCGTCGGAACGAGATTTGAACCACAGATTCACAAATGAGCAGAATTTTATCAAACCTGCGGTTTGATCTTTCTTTTGAATGAACCGATTCGCACATCTGCTTGACTCACGTAGACAGGTTAATTGGCAGTTACGTCTTTTTTCTTAATCCTGGCACAGAGCAATAATCCTCACAACCGTTTCTGCTTCATCCGCCCGGAAAAACAACATACAGCCCAGTTCCCTCTGCAGTATGTGAAAGGCATCGGCCCGCGCAGGGCCGAAGAGCTTGCCGCCGTCGGACTGCACACCGTTCGCGACCTCCTGTGGTACTTCCCGTATGATTATCTCGATCGCCGCCGCATCATCAAAATACGCGATCTGAACAAGTACCTCGGCAAAGGGGAACACGTGACGGTGATCGGTGAAGTCTATCGTTTTGAGAAGCGCCGCGCGTATCGCTCCGACAAAACGTTCTTCACGCTCACGGTGAAAGATGAATCGGGATTTCTCACCTGTGTTTGGTTTCAAGGGATCAAGTGGGTCGAGAAAGCATTTGAAACGGGCGAGTTGCTTTCCTTGTCGAGCGTCCCCTCGCTTGATCGTTTAGGCCGCGTGCAGTTTGTGCATCCGGTGTTCGACCGTCTTAAAGGGGGCCTCGAAGAAGACGAACCCGACTGGGGAAGCTTGTTCAACACCGGCGCCATTATTCCGAAGTACTCCTCAACAGCCGAACTCACTGACGTTGGACTGGACAGCCGCGGTTTCCGTCGTATTCTTCGCACCACACTGCGCGATTTCCGTCCGCACATCATTGAAACGCTGCCGCCCGATATCCTCAGCCGCCATCGCTTGATTCCTCTCATCGAAGCGTTCGACAACATCCACTTTCCCAAAAGCGAAGCGCTCCTTGATGCTGCGCGGAAGCGATTGAAGTTCGAGGAGCTTTTCTTCCTGCAACTCATGCTGGCCATGCGACGGCGTGTCATACGGGAGGATGTTCGTGGGATCGCGTTCAACATCTCGAGTCCGCTCGCGCGGAAGCTTGCCGACTCGCTTCCGTTTGAGCTGACGAAAGCCCAGCGGCGTGTGCTCAAAGAAATTGCGGCAGATATGGAGTCGCCAAAACCCATGAACCGCCTCCTTCAAGGAGATGTCGGCAGCGGCAAAACTGTTGTGGCATTGATGACGATGCTTGTCGCGGTCGATAACGGCTACCAGGTTGCCTTCATGGCGCCCACAGAGGTGTTGGCCGAGCAGCACTACCGTACGCTCACGGCATTCCTGAAGGATATGCCGGTCAACGTGCGGTTGTTCGTGGGGGGTCAGCGAAAGAACTTGCGCGTGGAGGTGCTTGAAGACATCCGGCGCGGCACGGCGCAGATCATCGTCGGCACGCATGCGTTGATCCAGGAAGGCGTGGAGTTCGCTCGGCTCGGTCTCGTCGTGATCGATGAACAGCATAGGTTTGGTGTGCTCCAGCGGGCAACGCTGCGTGAGAAGGGAATCCATCCCGACACACTCGTGATGACGGCGACGCCCATCCCCCGCACGCTTGCGATGACGCTCTATGGCGACTTAGATATCTCAACGATTGATGAAATGCCGCTTGACCGCGAGCCCATTAAGACCGCCATCCGACTTGAAAAGCAGAAGGAGAAAGTCTACACGTTCGTCCGCGAGGAAGTCAAGCGCGGCAAGCAAGCCTACATTGTCTTCCCGCTGATTGAAGAGTCGGAAAAGATTGACCTCAAAGCAGCGACGGCGGAGTACGAGCGTCTCCGTAGCAAAGTCTTTCCCAACGTGCGCCTTGCTCTTCTGCATGGAAGGATGAAGTCAGACGAGAAAGACCGCATCATGCTTGCGTTCAAGAATCGTGAGATTGACATTCTCGTTGCAACAACAGTCATTGAGGTAGGCATCGACGTTCCCAACGCCACCATCATGATCGTCGAGAATGCCGAGCGCTTCGGGCTTGCACAACTGCATCAGCTCCGGGGCCGGGTTGGCCGCGGCGCAGACCAGTCGTACTGCATCTTGATTGCCGACTACGCGTGGTTTGACCGCCACCGCAAGAAGATGCCGGAGTATGAGGTGGAGAGCGAAAAGCAGAAGGTGCGCGTTCGCTTGGAGACGATGGTCACAACAACGGATGGATTCCAGATTGCCGAAGTGGACCTGAAACTTCGTGGGCCGGGTGAATTCTTCGGAACGCGGCAAAGCGGTATCCCCGGCCTCCGCATTGCGAGTCTGGTGGAGGATTCGGCTCTGCTCGTTGCGGCGCGGCAGGAGGCGTTCGAATTGGCGAAGCTTGACCCTGAGCTACGGCGGCCTGAACATCAAGCGATGCGGCAGGAGTTTGAAGCTCTGTTCAAGGAGGTTCTGAAGTTAGGGTTGGTGGGATAGAGGTCCACGTAGGACGTTGGAATACGTACTTTATTTCCTTATCGTAGAGGTGAACCCATGACGCATTCAAGCGAAGATCTCCATACCGAAGTTGCCTGTGCCAGATGCGGCGGGATGATGTCCAAGATGTCATCCTTCTGCCCGCATTGTGGCTACATCATCCAGAAATCGCTCTGGGAACGCATTCGCGAGGCGTTGGGGGGTGGCGGACGAGGAGCGCCGAAGAACTCGGCTGCGATGGTCTCCACCCTACTCGGACTGCTGATTTCCGGTTTCTTCTTTTATCAGGCTTACACGAGGGAGTCTCTGCAGAGCCTTATCATCGGCATTCTTGCGCTGATCATGACCCTCCGTGCCTGGTTTGTGGGGAGGGGCGGGGCGGGCGGGCACGTCGAACTGCCGGAAGCCGAGCACCCCTCCGATGAACCGCCGATGGTGCCGAAGTTCTTCTGCGAAAACTGCTCGGCTCAGGTCAATCCCGATGCAACCGAGTGCTCGAAGTGCGGCATGAAGTTCGGCTGACCTTTCCTTCGTGCTACCTTCCTCCATCGTTCTCGGTCTTGGCGCGCGGTAATTCCTCCAATTGCTCTTTACCCAGCGCGGTGACGTCATCATCGTTCCGCGCTCCGGCCGCGGACGGGTCCGGTTGTGCGCGCTCCCGCGTCGTTGTCGCGCAGACGGACGACGATCATGTCAAGAGTTGTCGCGCCGAATTCGCGTCGCAAACATGCAAAAGCCTTGACAAGCACGTTAAAAAGATTATATTTGTAGCAAGTTCTTCGGTTCATTGAGAGAGTACGATGGCCGTACGCGCCACGAAGCAGAGTCGCTCACCAATCGAAAGGTTGAACTAACTGCTTGCATAAGCGATTGCATGTCGCTCTCGTCTACAACTTGAAACGTGATGTGCAGGAGACCAGTGAGGGAGAGCAGGTGCAGGGGGGGCGCGATGACAACGGAACGAGCGTTGCCTCGCGGGTGAAGACCCAGCGTACGAGAGTCGATACATACGCAGAATGGGATACCGAAGAGACCATTCACGCCGTCCAAACTGCCCTCGAAGAACGACACACCGTGACCCTCATCGAAGCGGATGAGGAGGCCTACCACAAGCTTGTCGCCGTTCAGCCAGACGTTGTCTTCAATATCGCCGAAGGTCTGCTCGGCCCATCGCGCGAAGCTCACATTCCGGCCATCCTGGAGATGCTCGGCATTCCGTACACCGGCAGCGACCCGCTGACGCTCGGCATCTGCCTCGATAAATCCCGCGCGAAAGAAATTCTTTCCTACTACAACATCCCCACGCCGCCGTTTGCTGTGTTGCATTCGCTCGATGAGTGTTCATCGTGCACGGTTCCGCTGCCCGCAATCGTCAAGCCGCTGCACGAGGGCTCGAGCAAAGGAATCTTTAACAGCTCTGTCGTCCATACGCACGATGAGCTCGCCCATCAGGTCGCGACGGTTATTCGCGACTATGAGGAGCCCGCGCTGGTAGAGCAGTTCCTGCCGGGGCGCGAGTTCACCGTCGCCATGCTCGGCAACGAGCCGCATGTGCGCGTGCTGCCGATGGTGGAAATTCGGTTCGATGCGTTGCCGTCCGGCGTGCATCCAATCTATTCGTACGAAGCTAAATGGATTTGGGATCAGTTGGAACATCCGATTGATGTGCACGAGTGTCCCGCGAACATTTCCGCAGCGCTCGAAGCGCAGATCAACGACCTCTGCCGCCGCGCGTATCGCGTGCTGCGCTGTCGTGATTGGTGCCGCATCGATGTGCGGCTCGACGCGCAGGGAATTCCGAACATCATCGAGCTCAACCCCTTGCCCGGCATTCTGCCGAATCCCGATGAGCATTCCTGTTTTCC
>JBGFRR010000044.1:0-49547 GCA_041695045.1 Bacteroidota bacterium | reverse complement strand
GCGGGCTGCGGCGCGATAGCGAAGAGTCGCGACGGGCGACCGATCAAGTTGGAAGGAAATTATGATCATCCCATCTCACGCGGCGGGCTGTGCGCTATCGGGCAAGCGTCGCTGTTGGGTTTATATGACTCGCAACGGCTCATGCAACCGCTTATCGGCGGCAAGCCAAGTACGTGGGATGAGGTTGATCAAAGAGTGGTTGAAGAGCTTGCGGGGATGAAGAGAGAAGGCGGCGCGCTCCGTTTGCTCACGGGGACGATCACGAGTCCCACCACAAACGAGTTTATCCGCCGCTTCCTTGCAGGATTCAAGAACGCCAAGCACGTCCAGTACGATGCGCTGTCGTCGTCTGCAATTCTCGACGCGCACGAGAGAACGCACGGGGCGCGAGTTCTCCCCCACTACCGGTTTGAGCAAGCAGATGTCATCATCAGCTTCGACGCGGATTTCTTGGGGACGTGGATCTCGCCTGTCGAATTCACTGCTGCATATCAAGCCAAGCGGTCGCTGAAAGGAACGCCGCCGTCATTTTCATACCACGCGCAGGTCGAATCGCACGTCTCACTGACCGGCAGCAACGCCGATGTCCGCCTTCGGCGGACGCCCGCGGAAATACGGCAAATGATTCGCCACCTTGCCGGAGCGATCGTGGCCAAGGCAAACCTCGATTTGCTGACGGAGTCTGGAGACGCGACAGTGAGAACGTTCGCCGATCGGTTGTGGGCGGTGCGCGGCAAAGCGTTGGTCGTGAGCGGACTCAACGACCTCGAAGTGCAAATCCAAATCAACTTCATTAACTACGCGCTGGGCAATTACGGGAGGGCGATTGATATCGAACGTCCATCCTATCAAAAACAGGGAAGCGATGCAGACCTAAGATTGCTGTTGGATGAACTGAAGGCGGGCGCAGTCTCGGCGCTCTTCATTCAGGGATGCAACCCCGTGTATGATTTGCCGGAGGGTGCAGAGTTTGCGGAGTGGGTGAGGAAGATCCCTCTCGTCGTTCGTGCGACAGAGCGCGTTGACGAAACCGCGGAGACGGCAACCGTTGTGTGTCCTGAGCCGCACGCGCTGGAATCGTGGAGCGATGCCGAGCCGATTGCCGGCGTGCTCACCGTTACACAGCCGCTCGTTCAGCCGTTCGGCTCGACGCGTCCCTTCATCGAGAACGTAGCAGTGTGGATGGGCGAACATTCAACCGTGTACGATCTGATGCGGCGTGAGTGGGAGCGGACACTCTTCAAGCGACAGACGAAGGAGAGAGTCTTTGAGAAGTTCTGGAACAACGCAGTGAGAGACGGATTTGTTGAGATACAACCTGCCTACCGGACAGGCAGGCCGCAGCGTGTTCCTGTCCGGTCGTTCAATCTTGATGCTGTGCTCCGACAGGTCGGGGCGATGCGTGAGTCCGTTCACGCGACGGAAACGGCGGGTTTGTCTCTCGTTCTGTATCCCACCGTGTCAATGCTCGATGGCCGACACGCGCACAATCCGTGGCTGCAGGAGCTTCCCGATCCGGTTACGAAGGTCGTCTGGGATAACTACGCATCATTCTCACGGAAGAGCGCAAAGCAGCTTAATCTTTCTGAAGGAGATGTGGTACGCCTCGAGGTCGATGGAAAAACGATTGAGCTTCCCGCTCACATTCAACCCGGACAAAGCGACGGCACGATCGCCGTTGCACTCGGCTACGGACGCAAAGGGACCGACCGTTTCACGAAGATCGGTCCACAGTGGCTTGAAGCGAAGCCCACGGTTCCTCCCGGTGAGCTTGTCGGCAAGAACGCCGCACCACTGCTCGCGTGGAAGGGGGATTTGATTCAATACACTTTGTCCAACGTCCGCGTCACGAAAACCGGCCGGCGACACACACTCGCATCAACGCAGGATCACCACTCGCTTCACGTTCCCGCCCATCTGGCACCCAAGGACGGTCAGCGTCGCCCCATAGTACAGGAAACGACACTCGCTGCATACACTGCAGATCCGTCATCCGGCAGTTTTCACAAACACGAGATTGTCAGCCTGTGGGGCAATCCGCATCAGTATCCGGGACACCACTGGGGAATGGCAATCGATCTGACTGCGTGCACCGGTTGCTCGGCATGCGTGGTGAGTTGTATGGCGGAGAACAATATACCGGTGGTCGGCAAGGATGAAGTTCATCGCAGTCGCGAGCTGGCGTGGATCCGCATCGACCGTTACTACGACGAGAGCGACGGCGGATTTTCCGTCGCTCATCAGCCGATGATGTGCCATCACTGCGACAACGCGCCGTGTGAGACAGTCTGCCCAGTACTCGCAACCGTCCACAGTGAAGAAGGATTGAACCAGCAGGTGTACAGCCGCTGTATCGGCACGCGCTACTGTTCGAACAACTGTCCTTACAAAGTCCGCCGCTTCAACTGGTTTCAGTACGAGCACGGCGACGAGCGGCACAAGCTCGTCCTCAACCCCGACATCACGGTGCGTGATCGCGGCGTGATGGAGAAGTGCACATTCTGTGTACAGCGGATTCAGGAGGCGAAGATCGACGCTCGCAACAACGGCGTACCGTTGAAGGAGGGCGACATCCAACCGGCCTGCGCGCAATCGTGTCCGGCAAAGGCAATCGTCTTTGGCGATATGAACAATCCGGAGAGCGAGCTTGCCAAACGGATGAACAACCCGCGCTACTACCGCGTGTTGGAAGAAATCGGTGTCGAACCGTCCGTGGGGTATATGACGATGGTGAAAAACAGAGAGATAGAACGCAATGTCTGAAATCTTCTCCATTCTCCGTAAACCGCTCATTCACGGCAACAAGTCGTACGCCGATGTAACGCACGACGTGGCCGACTTGCTGGATCAAAAGCCCTCTGGTTTGTGGTACGCTGCCTTCTTCGTTGCGCTCACGATGTTGGGTCTCGGTGTGTGGGCAGTGTCGTACCAGCTGATGACCGGCATCGGAACGTGGGGATTGAACAACACCGTCGGCTGGGCCTTCGACATCACCAACTTTGTCTTCTGGATCGGCATCGGCCACGCCGGCACGCTCATCTCGGCCATTCTCTTTCTGTTCCGCCAGCGGTGGCGCACATCGGTCAGTCGCTCGGCCGAGGCAATGACGATCTTTGCTGTCATTTGCGCGGGACTCTTCCCGATCATTCATCTCGGTCGGCCGTGGCTCGCGTTCTGGGTGATTCCGTATCCGAACCTGCGCGGGCCGTTGTGGGTGAATTTCCGCTCGCCGCTCGTGTGGGATATGTTCGCCATCGGTACGTATTTCACCATCTCACTCGTGTTTTGGTACGTCGGTTTGATTCCCGACCTTGCCACGCTGCGCGACCGGACGAAGGCAAAAGTCAAAAAGGCACTCTACGGTTTCTTCAGCTTGGGCTGGAACGGCTCCAGCCGAACCTGGTCGCGCTATGAGACCGTCTACCTGCTTCTTGCCGGACTCGCAACGCCGCTGGTTGTCTCCGTGCATACGATTGTGAGCTGGGATTTTGCCACGTCGGTGATTCCGGGATGGCATACCACCATCTTTCCGCCGTACTTCGTTGCGGGCGCGGTCTTCTCCGGCTTTGCAATGGTGCTCACGCTGATGCTCATCGCGCGCAAAGTGATGAGTCTTGAAGATTACATCACCATGCATCACATCGAAACGATGTGCAAGGTGATCATCGCCACGGGAGGAATGGTGGGATTAGCGTATGCGACCGAGTTCTTCATCGCCCTTTACTCGGGCAACGAATACGAGCGCTTCGCGTTCATTAACCGCGCGCTCGGTCCCTATGCGTGGGCCTACTGGACGATGGTCGCGTGCAATCTCGTTGTGCCGCAGTTCTTCTGGTCGAAGAAAATCCGAAACAATCTTACCGTTGTGTTCTTTCTCGTCATTCTCATCAACGTGGGAATGTGGTTCGAACGATTCGTCATCATCGTGACGTCGCTCTCGCGGGATTTTCTCCCCTCGAGCTGGGCGCACTACACACCAACGTTTGTGGAAGTTGCGACGCTCATCGGGAGTTTCGGACTCTTCTTCACGCTCTTCCTGTTGTTTGTGCGATACTTGCCCGTCATCTCAATCGGCGAAGTGAAAAGCGTCTTGAGTTATGGGAGGCTGGCAAGAGGGGATGAGGGCCACGTGAAGGAGTTGAAACGAGAGGCGGCGGCGGTATGAGCGCCCGGTATTTGGTCGGTGTGTTTGGAGATGAGAATGACATTGTCAACGCCACACGCGAGGCGCGGAAAGAAGGTTACACGATCGTCGACGTCTACACGCCGTTTGCAGTTCACGGTTTAGATGACGCGATGGGTGTCAAGCCCTCCAAGCTCCCGTGGATCTGTTTGCTCCTGGGATTGACCGGAGCGGTGGTGAAATTATGGTATCAGATTTGGACGTCGGCGACGAGCTGGCCGGTGAATGTCGGAGGCAAGCCGCTGAGTTCCGTGCCGGCGTTCGTGCCGGTCACGTTCGAAATTATGGTGCTCTTTGCCGGCGTTGGAACGGTGCTCGCATTCTTCATCGTGAGTCGCCTGCGCCCCGGCAAGAAACCGCCGGTGTTGTACAACGGCGTGACGAACGACCGGTTCGTGTTAGTATTAGAAGAAACCGATGCGGCGTTTGACGTCGAACGCGTGCGCGGGATGTTCAAGCGACACAATCTGATTCATCTCGAAGAGCGTGTGGATGGATCCATGCGCTCGCTCGATTGGGAGAACGAAACGTAATGCGAAGCGGAATCAACATCGTACTCCTCGTTGCCCTCATCGCCGTCGTCTCGTTTACGTGGATGCTGCGGCGCGACTTCACCGAGCGCAATTACGAAATTTTGCCAGGGATGGTGGAGTCGGTTTCGTACGATGCCTTCTCGCCGAATCCGAACTTTCCGGACGGAAAGACTTTGCAAAAGCCTGCGGCGGGAACCATCCCTCGCTCGTTCACGCTGCTGCCGTATCGCGCAACGCCGGAGAATGCCCTGCGCGCAGGGAAGGAGTTGCAGAGTCCCTTTGCAAACGAGGCGGACCCGCAGCCAGATCGCGGCAGAATGATGTATGCCGCGTACTGCCAGCCGTGTCACGGCATCGGCGGCGCAGGCGATGGGCCTGTGGTGCAGCGCGGATTCCCGCCGCCATCCTCATTGCTTGCCGAGAAAGCAATGAAGATGGAAGATGGAACGATGTTTCACATCATCACGTACGGGCAGGCGAATATGCCGTCGCTCGCGTCGCAAGTTGAGCCGCTCGACCGCTGGCGGGCGATTCAGTTTGTACGTTCGCTCCAGGCTGTCCAAACACAGACGGCGAAGGTCGGGTCTCCAGACTCAACCGAACCGTTGACGGGAAAGTAAAATGACCGACACCAGTCATTTCACAAAACGATTCACCCCATCGCGCACGCTGATGAACAATCTGTTGATTGTCGCAGGCGTTGGGATTGGTGTGAGTGTTGTAGGGCTCTTCGCAGCACCGGCCCGCATCTGGCCTAACGTGCTGTTGGCGGGCTACTATGTTGTGGGGTTGGGTGTTGCCGCGGCGTTGTTCATCGCGCTCCTGGCGGTTACGAATGCCGGCTGGGGAACGGCCATCCGCCGCGTTCCAGAGGCGATGCTCTCCACGCTCCCGTTTGGCGCACTCGTGATGCTTGCAGTGATGTTCGGCATTCATTCATTGTATGAATGGAGCCACATTGAGGTTGTCGCAGGTGATCCGATTCTGAGCGGCAAAACGTGGTGGCTCAATACACCGTTCTTTATTATCCGTACGGTCATCTATCTTGCTCTCTGGATTGGGTTCGGCGCGTATGTGCTGAAGCTTTCACGCAGACAGGAGGGAAGCAACGGAAGCGCCGTGAAGATTCTCGGTCGAACGAAAACGGCTTCGGCAATCTTCCTTATCGTCTTTGCATTGAGCTTCACGCTCGCGAGTATGGACTGGATAATGTCGTTGGAGCCGCATTGGTACAGCACCATCTTCGGGGTGTACAATTTTACCGGGACGTTTTTGGCCGGGCTGGCTGCTATCACCATTCTCGCCATTCTTTTGAGGCGATGGGGGCCGTTCGAACACGTTCTCTCCCCTCATCATCTCCACAGTTTGGGTAAACTCATCTTCGCATTCAGCACGTTCTGGATGTACATCTGGTTCAGTCAGTATATGTTGATCTGGTATGCTAACATTCCGGAAGAAGTGACGTATTTTGTGAAGCGCGAGGAGGGAAGCTGGATCATCTTTACGGTGGTGAACGTACTCTTCAATTGGGTGATTCCGTTTGTCGTTCTCCTGCCCGCGTGGACGAAGAAGAACGAAGGATTGCTGCTTCGAGTCTGCATCATCGTTCTCATCGGCCACTGGATCGACCTGTTCTGGATGATTCTCCCGCCGTTTATGCCGGCACAGCCGCTGTTCAATGTATGGGAGGTTGCGCCGATTGTTGGAGCGCTCGCGCTGTTTCTGTATCTTTCGTTGCGTGCGTTCTCAAGACGAAGCATCGTGCCGGTTCACGATCCGATGTTAGTTGAAAGTTTACCGCAGCATCGTTCAGAGAGGATGTGAATATGAATCTGAAATCCGTGTTGTTTGTTACGATCACGCTCTGGACGTACAGCGGATGTGCGCCCAAACCATCGCTGGAATGGAGGAGCTATGGAGGGGAGTTCACGCAAACGAGTGTTGCTTCGCTCGCATCAGCTGTGAAGGACGGGGATGGCTCGATGACAGAGGAGGTTGTTGTGGAGGGTGTGATCGATGAGATGTGTGGGAACAAAGGTTGCTGGATGGTGATTAACGATGGTGAAACAGTTCTTCGCGTTGAGTTTAAGGATTATGGATTCTTTGCGCCGTGGGGCTCAGAAGGAAAAACGGCCCGGCTGCAAGGAACGCTAAAGGAAAAGGCGGTGAGCCGCGCCTCAGCAGAACATATGGCGTCGGAGATGAAGAACCCGCCGTTCAGAATGGACGAGATTCAAGAGACACAAACGCTGCTTGTGTTTGTCGCGAGTGCAATGAGGATTGAAGGAGGGTCGGAGCTTTCTCCAGAGCAGAAGAAGGTCATTGAGGGAAAGAAAGCGCGCGAGAAGCACTGAGCATCTCAGAAGTGATTCGGTTTCAATACGAGAAAGCCACGGAAACGAATGCCCATCATCCGTGGCTTTTGTGTTTCAATTTTGATTCTTTCCAATTTCTACCAATGAAGCGCACAACTTTTCCCAATTGTGGAAAAACCGTACGGGAATCTTCGGCAATATCTTGCTGATCGTGATTGGTATGTAACTTGCTGCTTATGGGTTCGAAGTATGTCAGGAGGTAGCGATGGAAGTTCTGAACGACCCGAAGGAGCCACTTTTTTCAATCGGTACAGCAGCGCAGTTACTTCACGTCTCCACGCAAACACTCCGTTTGTACGAAGCTGAAGGACTCATCCTGCCGGCTCGCTCCAACGGCAACCAGCGTAAGTACTCGCGGAGCGACCTTGAACGGCTGCGATGCTTGCGTGAGGCTCTGCAAGAACATAAGCTTTCCATCCCCGCCATCAAACGGATTCTTTCGCTGATGCCGTGTTGGGATATTGTCGGATGTTCGAAGGAAGACCGGCGGGATTGTCTTGCTTACCACGGACACGAGAAGCCGTGCTGGTCATACACGCACATCAACAATGTCTGCGCTGCACGCGAGTGTCGGGATTGTCCGGTCTATCAGCTTGCATCGAGCTGCGATCAGATCAAAGCGAGTATCATTCAAAGCACTGCGACACGAGAAAGGAGATGAATACAATGGAAGAGAAGAAAAAAATCACGATGGTGGTGTTCAGCGGCGATATGGATAAAGCGATGGCGGCCTTCATCATTGCAACGGGTGCTGCCGCGTCGGGGATGGCGGTGACGATGTTCTTCACCTTCTGGGGATTACAAACGATCAAAAAGCCTACGAGAACGGGCAAAGGCTTTTTCGGAAAAATGTTGGGATGGATGCTGAAGGACCTCAACGGCATTGGTCCTAGCAAGATGAACTTCGGCGGGATGGGCCGCTGGATGTTCAAGAAGATGATGAAGTCGAAGAACGTGGCGATGCTGCCCGACCTGCGGCAAATGGCAACCGAGCTGGGCGTGAAGATGGAAGCGTGTCAAATGAGTATGGATGTGATGGAGATTCGGAAGGAAGATTTGATTGACGAGGTCGCAGAGGTGGTCGGCGTTGCGGCAATGTTAGAAGAAGCACAGCAATCAACGTTTACACTGTTCATTTAATGTGAGGAGACGCCAATGGAAGCAATTCAAGAATTGAAGATTGACCAAACATTAGACCTGAAAGGATTACTCTGCCCTATCCCCGTTGTAAAACTCGCGATGACCATCAAGAAGGTTGAAGTCGGACAACTCATTCAAGGGATTGCAACAGACCCCGGCGTGATGGCTGATATCCCCGCCTGGTGTCGAAGCACGGGTAACGAGCTTGTCTCGATCGAGCAGAAGGGGAAAGAGTATTTCTTCGTCGTCCGGCGGAAAAAATAAGAGGAAAGAATGACCATTCTCAGCCTTTCACAATTGATAGCATTTTCTGCGCTCCTCGTTTCCGTGGCGGCGTTTACCGTGATGTGGCGAAGAATGCAGCGGCGTCCGTACGGTATCGACCGTTCTGTGCCGAAGGGTTCGACTGCTCGCGGCGTTCTCTACGCATTTACCGCCGGCATGGCACCGTGGGCCAAAGAGAGTACGCGCCTGCACCTGCTCGGCTATCTACGCGGCGTGGTGTTCCATCTCGGAATTTTCATCGCACTTGCCACACTCCTCGTGAGCCCGTGGCTTGAGTCGTTCAGCAACCCCGTACGGTGGACGGCGGCAGGAATCTCGGGTGCGGGAGCTGTCATGGGGATCGTTGGAGGGATCTTGCGTGTGAGCGACCGAAACCTCAAGGCACTCAGCACACCGGATGACCATTTCTCCGTATGGCTGATGTCGCTCGTCCTCCTGAGCGCATCCGCAGCGTTGGTATCGATGAGCTGGCTTCCGGTCTTCTATCTTCTTTCGTCGGTCTTGCTGGTGTATGCACCGGTGAGCAAGATCCGCCATTGCGTTTTCGTTTACTTTGGCCGGCTGTTCTACGGAATTCACATCGGCCGACGGGGAATCGTCCGCGGACTGGAGAACCGCAATGTCTGAGACCACGGTCACCACCGCGTTGGAATTTTTAGAGAAACAACTCAACCGTCCGCTTGCCACGGCACTTGAGGTATGTGCTCGGTGCGGAGTCTGCGCCGAAGCGTGTCACTACTACGTCGCCGACCCGGATCCCAAACACGTGCCCGCATATCGCGGAGAACAGTTGCGCTCCATCTATCGAAGAAGACACAATCTCCTCGGCAAGGTCTTTCCACGAGGAGTGAAAGCAGCCGACCTCGACGAAACGATGCTTGAGCGATTGGCGGAGA
This sequence comes from Bacteroidota bacterium, assembly GCA_041695045.1. Taxonomy (GTDB): domain Bacteria; phylum Bacteroidota; class Ignavibacteria; order UBA10030; family UBA10030; genus JBGFRR01. The sequence continues at coordinate 40,135 of JBGFRR010000044.1, read as the reverse complement.
TTGCCTTCAGTGAATGCACACTCTGTCGCCGATGCACCTTCAACTGTCCGCTCGGCGTCGATACACCGCTGATGATGCGCGCTGTTCGTGGAATGGCGACTGCCGCGGGCAAGGCACCGGAGATGCTCGTGATGTTAGCCGACGCCGCCATCGAGAAAGGAAAAGACCCGGAGATATTCCGCGGGCTGTTCTTGCAGCAGATCCGGGAAATGGAGCGAGAGCTTCAAGAGATGGTGGGAGACCCGCGCGCCCAGATTACCGTTCAGCGGGAGGGAGCAAGAGTGCTTTACGTGGCGTTGGCCGGAGCGCATACGATTCTTCCCCCCGCGGCAATTTTTCACGCTGCAAAGGAAGATTGGACGCTCAGCCTCTACGAAGCGGCAAACTACGGTGTGTTCCTCGGCGACCCGAACAGAGCAAAGCAAATTGCAGAGCGCATCATTGATGAGGCAAAGCGCCTGAAGGTGGAAGAAGTTGCCGTTGCTGAGTGTGGACACGCGTGTGCATCGCTCGTCTGGGATGCGCCGAACTGGTTTGGCGAGACGTTTCCCTTCCGCATCCGGAGTATCGTTGAGCTATTTGCTGAGTACATCGAACAGGGAAGACTCAAGCTCGACCCAACGGCCAATCCGGAAGTCATCACGTATCACGATTCCTGTAACCTCGCGCGAACGAGCGGTATCTATCGTGAGCCGCGTGTCATTCTGAAGGCTGTTGCCCGGAACTTCAGGGAAATGAACCCGCACGGACTGGAGAACTATTGCTGCGGAGGCGGGGGCGGATTAGTTGCCTTGCCTGAATATGAGGAAAAGCGATTGCGCGCGGGAAAGCCAAAAGCAGATCAGATCAATAACACCGGCGCAGAGGTCGTTGCTGCGGCGTGCGAGAACTGCCGGCTCCAACTCGGAGAGCTGAACGAACATTATCGCCTGAGTGTGCGTATTACGGCTCTCGCCGATTTGATTGTCAACGCACTGCGATTTCCGCATCGAGTAAGCAGTGAAGTTGAACAGAGCGCAGTGAATTAGCCGAGTGGACGCTCTCGGGTGGAACTCCTTACGGAAGGTACACCGCATTCCGAGCCGAATCCTTTCTCCAGCAAGTTTTTTACGAGAGGGGCCCCAATTGCTTTGCTTGCGCCGTCACAAAGCGGATTGACAAAAAGCCCTTGCACGGCTATGCTCTAAATGGTAGATTTACAATAAGGGTCTTAACAGAGTATTCAAATTCATGCGTCATCGCTTATTCACAAAAATTACAAAAGGAGGACTGAAAATGCCTGATATTATAGATGTTCGCGATTTACCGGAGGATCAGGTAAAATTGCTCCAGAAGTTTGTAGAGTTCCTGCGAGGAAGGGCAAAGTCCGAGGTGGGTCCTCAGGCAGAACTAAAAGATGTTAAGTTCGCGAGTTGGCCGCTCGGCGCCACCGGAGCACTCAGCCGGAGGGAAATCTATGACTACCTCTGACAACGTCGGGCTGCTCGACACGAATGTTTTAGTATACGCTGCGGATGAACTGTCGCCCCATTACAGGCACGCGTCCACGTTGCGGGACAAAGGTTTGAGAGGAGACATTGCCCTTTCCGTCACTCCGCAGGTCTTGGCAGAGTTCTTCGCGATCGTGACGGATCCGAAACGTGTCAAGCAAGCGAGAACCCAAAAGGAAGCAGTGCAGGAAATAGAGAAGTATCTTCGCGCACAGAATGTGCTCAAAATCCACCCGCAGTTGCATACCATGGACACTGCGTTAGAACTCCTCAAGCGGTATTCAGTGAAAGGGCAGGAGGTCTTTGATTTGCAACTGGTTGCGACCATGCTCTCGAACGGTATTTCCCGTATCTACACCTACAACAACGCCGACTTCGCTCAGTATCAGGAAGTCGAGGCCATTACCCCTGCAGCCGTCCTTCAATAATGCTTCATTCCAGCCTCAAAAGGGCTGTTTTTTCTGATTTCCCCTACGAACTTCATGAGGTAATTCGGCAGGTTGACGGAGTCGAGTTTATCAAAGGTCGGCGCAAACTCTCTGGCGAGGTATTTGGCATCATCAGCTCTTAACATTCCCATTCTTACCAATCCCCCACCCCATTTTTTTCGCAATCGGGAATTCTTTTGCTCATATCCCCAGAACTACACAATTTCATTAGGTTTTTTTGACCTTCCTAACTCTGCAAAAAGATGGCACGAACCTTGCCTCTCTGAGATAGTTGCCGTACTTTGAAATCATATGACGACGAAGGGTATGTTTTCAAAATATGGGCGCGTCTTCGACCTGATGCCGGAGTTGATTTTCATCCTCGACCGGCAGAACAGGATTGTCGATTTCAACAGAGCAGCAGCGGCAGCGTTGCAGTACAACGACTTCACGGACAAGCCGATGAGCCAGTTTGTGCGGGAGGAGATGCGGGAGTCGTTCGAGCGCCAGCTCCATACCAACGGCCGGGTGTTCGAGTGCCAGTTTGTGAAAGCAGACGCGACGTTCATTGACACCGAGGTTATCGTGCAGTTGATGGAATCGACTGCCGGCACCTACACGGTCGTCATTGTGAAGGACATCACTGAGCAGAAGCAGCGCGACTTAGATTTCCTGCGCTTCTCGAACGTCATCCAGCACACGATTAACCCGATTCAGATTACCGATGCGCGCGGGTTAATGGTGTACGTCAACCCGGCGTTTGAAGCGTGGAGCGGGTACACGAAAGAAGATCTGATCGGTAGGGACCCGAAGATTTTGAGCAGCAAGAAGCACACGCGGGCATTCTGGCAGCACGTCTGGCGCACGATCCTCTCGGGCAAAGTGTGGCATGGTGAAGTGTTGAACAATCGGAAAGATGGAAGCCCTCTGCACACGGAGTTGGTCATCTCTCCCATTGTTGACGGCGGAGGGAAGGTTGTCGGTTTCCTCGGCGCTCACAGGGACATCACGGAACAACGCAAGCTCGAACAGCAACTCGTACAGTCGCAGAAGATGGAGAGCATCGGCACCTTAGCGGCAGGCATCGCGCATGAAGTAGGAAATCCGCTTACGTCCATTTCCTCGCTGGTGCAAGTCATCCAGCGGACGACGGACGATGAGTTTGCCAAGGAGAAACTCGAGCTCATCAAAAACCAGATCAACCGTATCTCCCGGACGATCCGTGATCTGGTCAATTTTTCGCGACCGACAACGCACACGTTCCGCACAACCAATCTCAATCAGGTTGTCCGGGACGCGCTCAACATCGTGAAGTACGGGAAGAAGGTCAAAGACATCACGTTCGTCGAAGAATTCACCGAGCCGCTCCCGATGGTGATGGTAGTGCCCGACCAGTTGTCGCAGGTCTTCATCAACATCCTCATCAACGCCGTCGACGCGCTGGACGGGAAACCCGGACGGATTACCGTGCAGACCATTCAACACCACGGAGAACTTGAGGTGACGGTGCAGGATTCGGGGATGGGCATCAGTCGAGAAGACCAGGACAAAATCTTCGAACCCTTCTTCACCACAAAAGAGGTAGGGAAAGGTTCCGGGCTCGGTCTCTGGGTCAGTTACAGCATCGTGAAGGGATTCGGCGGCGACATTCTGGTGGAGAGTCAACCGGGGAGGGGAACAACATTTCGAGTGATGATTCCATTACAGGCCAACGCACGGGGCTAACTATGACAGAACGCATCCTCATCGTTGATGATGAGCAGATTATCCGTGAATCTCTGAGTTTCATTCTGAAGCAAGAAGGCTTCAAGGTCGAAGAAGCCGCCAACGGACGCGAGGCATTGCAGAAGCACCTTGACAAGCCGTTCGATATCATTATCACCGACCTCGAAATGCCGGAGATGCGCGGCATCCAACTGCTCGAAGAAGTAACAAGCAAGACTCCCCAGACCTTCGTCATGATCATCACCGCCTTCGGCTCGCTCGAAACCGCCGTGCGAGCACTGCGGGCCGGGGCGTATGATTACATCCTGAAGCCGATCGACTTTGACGAACTGCTCCATCGTGTGCGCCGTCTTCTGAATCACCGGGCGCTGGCTTCCGAGAACTCGTTGCTGAGGCAGGAATTAGGTCGGCAGTATGATTTCGACAAGATCGTCGGCAAAAGCTCGTCCATGCAGCGTGTGTTCGATATCATCCGGCGCGTTGCAAGCAGCGAGGGCACCGTCCTCATCACCGGCCGCAGCGGAACGGGCAAAGAGCTTGTCGCACGCGCCATCCATTACAACAGCAACCGCAGTGCGAAGCGCTTTGTGACCGTCAACTGTGGAGCCATCGTCGAGACGCTCTTCGAAAGCGAACTCTTCGGACACAAGAAAGGCTCCTTCACCGGCGCAACGAGCGACAAGGACGGTCTATTCAAAGTTGCCGACGGTGGAACGGTCTTTCTGGACGAGGTGAGCGAAATCCCTCTGCACTTGCAGGTGAAACTGTTGCGGGCGATCGAGCAAAAGGAAATCACGCCCGTCGGGATGACCGACCCCTTCCAGGTGAACGTACGGATCATTGCCGCAACGAACCGCGATTTGCGCAAGCAGGTGGAGGAAGGAAAATTCCGCGAGGATTTGTTCTATCGTCTCAATGTTGTCGAGATTCATTTGCCGTCGCTGACCGAGCGTCCGGACGACATTCCGCTTCTTGCCGTGCATTTCCTCGACAAGTACAAGAAGGAAATGAGCCGCCCCATCAAAGGTATCAGCAACGAAGCAATGAACGCGCTGTTGCGGTACCAGTGGAAGGGTGAAATTCGCGAGTTAGAGAACGCTATCGAGCGGGCGGTGATTTTCTGTGAAGCCGATTTCATCAGGCTGGAGCATCTCCCCGAATACCTCAGGCCGGTCAACGGCGAGGCCACACGGACGGCCGGCTCGCTGCGCGACGCCGTGAAACAGTTTGAACGTTCATACATCGAACGTATGCTCGAACAGCATGAGAAAGACAAAGATAAAACCGCTCGGGCGTTAGGTGTAAGCCTTTCCTCCCTCTATCGGAAGATGGACGAGTTAGGCATCCCCACCAGGTAACCGGAATACACTGCGCAGTCGATCCTCTTGCGAGCGCGGCTTCCCACTCTTGGGAAGTCACGCTCGTTTTTTTTTGGAATTCGGAAAACCTCGCGGCCGTATTCCAGCAAACCCCCCAATCTAAGAGAATTTTTCCTTTGCACGGCGCATTTTTCGAACATGGGAATGGCACGTCTCTTGCGATAGTCATAAGCGATATGCAACCATACCACATGCTATGCAGCTCCTTCATCATCAGACAAGCCCCGGCCGCGCTCCGGGTCGACCCGTGAGCACAGCACAGCGAAAGCGAATCCTTGTCTTCAGTCCGGACGCAGACCTTGCGTCCAACCTCGCATTGCTGTTGGCGGACACGTGTGAGACGATTGTCGAGACGGAGTTCTGCCTGCTCTCGCAACGGATCCAGCAGATGCACCCTGCGCTCGTGATCGTCGACCTCTTCTCGCTGCCGGCCGATGCAGTGCGGCAACTTCAGACGCTGGAGCAAGCGAAGCTGACCGTGCCGGTTGTTCTGCTTCGCAGCTACCGTTCGAACGCGGAAGTAGAGCGCATCATCGAGAGATTGAAAGGGTTCGTCATCTATAAGCCTGCCGACGTGGAGATGGTCACAACGCTCGTTGCCGGGCTTTTAGAAGCGAGACCACCACGAGGCATTTCCTGACGAAGAATTGCAGAGAGACAAATGTGCATCAAACCCGACCCAACAGTGGATGAGATTTTCAATGTGCTGTTCGAAAAGCGAATTCTCGTCCACATCACCGGAACCGAAGCGAAGGAGCTGCATGAGGTGTTAGGACGCTTCCAGCGGGGAACATTCGGTCTGTGTAAATGCTGTGGACAGGAAATTGACAGCGCCGAACTTCAGCGCGTTCCTCTGCAACGCTTTTGTTCCGGATGCTTGAAAAGCGGGAGCGGGTTTTCCACCGGTATGCTTCAAACGATCAGAACCACACAGCACGTAATCACATAGGAAAGGAGAGGAGGGATGGTCATGACAATACGAAGAGAGAAGATCATAACAGAATGCAGAAAAATCCGCGAAGCGCTCAACAGTGTCGAAGCAGAGCTGAATCGCGTCAAAGGATTCCGGAGCAGTAACGCACATCTTGCCATGATGTATGAGCGCCTGATGGAAATCCACCTTCGTCTGGAAGCGCTGCAGCAATACGCGATCGAGGAAAAAACATCTCCGGCCGTACACGACGAGGAGGAAATCTGGTTGTAAGCCGGACGCGCAGGTCGTCACGTAATCATATGAACGAAGGGATCACATGTCGAATCGAACCAACACGAGCAAGACCCAGCGGTGCATGGTTGCCATCGACGGCAACGAAGCGGCGGCCTACGTTGCACACAAGCTGAACGAAGTCATCGCCATTTACCCCATCACGCCATCATCGAACATGGGGGAATGGGCTGATGAATGGTCGTCGCAAGGGCGGCGCAACCTGTGGGGGACTGTTCCGATGGTGGTGGAGATGCAAAGTGAAGCGGGCGCGGCCGGTGCGGTTCACGGCGCACTCCAGACGGGCGCGCTCGCAACCACGTTCACGGCGTCGCAGGGCCTGCTCCTGATGATCCCAAACATGTTCAAGATCGCCGGTGAGCTGACTCCTGCAGTGTTCCATGTCGCCGCACGAACCGTAGCAACGCATGCTCTCTCGATCTTCGGCGACCACAGCGACGTGATGGCCGTGCGATCAACGGGGTGGGCAATGCTCGCCTCCAACTCGGTGCAGGAAGTCATGGACTTCGCTCTCATCGCGCAAGCCGCAACGCTCGCCTCGCGTGTGCCGGTCCTCCATTTCTTTGACGGCTTCCGTACGTCGCACGAAGTCATGAAAGTCGAACAGCTTTCTGACGACGACATGCGCACTCTGATCGACGAACAACTCATCCTGCAGCATCGGGCGCGAGCGCTCTCTCCCGATAACCCGGTGCTGCGCGGCTCTGCCCAGAACCCTGATGTTTTCTTCCAGGCCCGCGAGACGGTAAACCCGTTCTACGCGAAGTGCCCCGGCATCGTTCAGCGCGTTATGGACGCATTCGCTCAGCAGGTGGGGCGGGAGTATAAGCTGTATCAGTATGTCGGCGCACCGGAGGCGGAACGCGTTGTCGTCGCGATGGGCTCGGGCGCAGAAACAGCGGAGGCAACAGTGCGCCACCTTCTGGAGCGAGGTGAAAAAGTGGGATTGCTGAAAGTGCGGCTCTATCGGCCGTTTGCGCGTGATTTGTTCGTCAACGCGTTGCCCCAAAGCGTGGAGAAGATTGCAGTTCTGGATCGAACCAAGGAACCCGGTGCAGGCGGTGAGCCACTCTACACGGATGTCGTTACCGCGATCAGTGAGGCGATGCAAGATGAAACGGCACCGTTCGGTCGCATGCCCACCGTCGTTGGTGGCCGGTACGGGTTGTCGTCGAAGGAGTTCACGCCCGCGATGGCGAAGGCGGTCTTCGATGAACTGCAGAAACAACGCCCGAAGAATCACTTTACGATCGGCATCGACGATGATGTTTCGTTCACGAGTTTGCCCTACGACCGCTCCTTCGATATCGAAGCGGAAGGTGTTGTGCGGGCGCTCTTCTTCGGCCTTGGGTCGGATGGGACAGTAAGCGCCAACAAGAATTCCATCAAGATCATCGGCGAGGATACGGAGAATTACGCACAGGGGTACTTTGTGTACGACTCGAAAAAGTCAGGCACGACAACAACGTCCCACTTGCGATTCGGACCAAAGCCGATTAGCGCGCCGTATCTGATCGAGAAGGCGGACTTCATCGGATGCCATCAGTGGTTTCTGTTAGAGAAGTTCGATGTTCTGGAGAAAGCCGCGACAGGGGGGACATTCCTGCTCAACAGTCTCTACGGCCCCGATGAAGTGTGGGATCATCTTCCGCTCCACATTCAGAAGCAGATAGTGGAGAAGAAGATGAAGTTCTACGTGATCGACGCGACGAAAGTCGCGCACGAAGTCGGGATGGGAGGCCGTATCAACACGATCATGCAGGCGTGCTTCTTCGCCGTGTCTGGTGTGCTGCCTCGCGAGCGGGCGATTGAGGCCATCAAGGACTCGATCAAGAAAACGTACGGCAAGAAGGGTGATGAGGTTGTCCAGCGGAACTTCAGTGCTGTCGACCGGGCGCTGGCGAATATGTTCGAAGTGAAGGTCCCCGCGACGGCTTCCAGCACCATCGTAAAGCCGCCGGCGGTCCCCGACGTGGCGCCGCAGTTCGTCAAGAACGTCATCGCGCCGATCATCGCGGGAGAAGGAGACACGCTACCGGTCAGCGCTCTGCCTGTTGATGGAACATTCCCTGTCGGAACGGCAAAATGGGAGAAGCGCAACATTGCGCTTGAGATTCCGGTGTGGGAGCCGGACCTCTGCATTCAGTGTAACAAGTGCGCGCTCGTGTGCCCGCACGCGGCAATCCGCGTGAAGGTCTACGAGCCTCACCTGTTAGGCGTCGCTCCGTCCACATTCCAGTCGATGCGATACAAGGGGAACGAATACAAAGGCATGAATTACACCGTTCAAGTGGCTCCCGAAGACTGCACGGGCTGCGACCTCTGTGTGCAGGTCTGCCCCGTGCGCAGCAAGCAGGATCCCGACTTGAAAGCGCTGAACATGCGACCGCAAGCGCCGCTGCGCGACCGGGAGCGCGAGAATTTTGAGTTCTTCCTCTCGCTGCCCGAGGTCAACCGCCTGGAAGCGCGGTTCGATACCGTGAAAGGATGCCAGTTCCTCGAGCCGCTGTTCGAGTTCTCCGGCGCGTGTGCAGGATGCGGTGAGACCCCATATCTTAAACTCGCAACGCAGCTCTTCGGCGACCGCATGATCGTTGCCAACGCTACAGGCTGCTCATCGATCTACGGCGGCAACCTTCCGACGGCCCCCTGGACGACAAACAGCGATGGGCGAGGGCCGGCATGGTCAAACTCGCTCTTTGAAGACAATGCGGAATTCGGACTCGGCATGCGCATGACCGTCGACAAGCTGAGGGAAATGGCCGCCGAGATTGTACAAGAGCTTGCCGGCGAGATTGGCGAATCGCTCGTGCATGAGCTCTTGACTGCCGACCAATCGAACGAAGCGGGAATCTATGAACAACGACAGCGCGTGCACGCGCTGAAGGAACGATTAAGCGCTTCCATCGACCCCCGCGCACAGCGTCTGTTCGGCATCGCCGAGAACCTTGTGAAGCGCAGCATCTGGATTGTTGGCGGCGACGGCTGGGCGTACGATATCGGCTTCGGCGGGCTTGACCACGTCCTCGCATCCGGGAGGAACGTGAACATTCTCGTGCTCGATACCGAAGTCTACTCCAACACCGGCGGGCAGATGTCAAAGGCCACGCCCCGCGCCGCGGTTGCGAAGTTTGCGGCAGGAGGCAAACCCACGCCAAAGAAGGACCTCGCGCTCATGGCGATGACGTACGGGAACGTCTACGTGGCTCGCATTGCCCTGGGTGCGAACGACGCGCAAACCGTGCGCACCTTCCTCGAAGCGGAAGCGTATGACGGCCCTTCGCTCATCATTGCCTACTCGCACTGCATCGCACACGGCATCGACATTGCAAACGGGCTGTCGCAACAAAAGCTCGCGGTCGACTCCGGTTACTGGCCGCTCTTCCGCTACAACCCGGCGCTCGCGGCGGAAGGCAAAAATCCGATGAAGCTCGACTCGAAAGCGCCGAAGCTTCCGTTGCATGAGTTTACGCGCAATGAAACGCGCTTCTCCATTCTCCACAAGCAGCCACCGCAGAACGCTCAACACTTGCTCGACCTTGCCCAACACGATGTTGCCGTGCGCTGGAACATTTATCAACACCTTGCGCTGTCGATGGAACCACGCCGCGATAACGGCGCAGAGGAAAACGACCAACCCGTCATTGCAACGGAGGAGACGTCATGACCTACACCGATCTGTGCCCCATGTGCGGTCTGTTGAGGGAAATGGACCTCTCAGGCTTCCGCACGGTCGTTGTCAACCCGGAAGGAAAGAAACAAACCGTCCTTACGCGCGTGTATCACTGCCGCCAGTGCGCGTCGTTCGCGCGGGTGGAGGAAGTGAGCGATACGCCCGATAACCGGCAAGACGTGGTTCTCGACCAAGACGATAGCTGGGTGAAGGAGCTGTACTGGGAGGTGATCCAGAACCGCGTGTGCCGTAAGTGTATGGACGGAGACGGCAAAGGAAACTGCCGACTCCCCGTAGGCGAGTGGTGCCCGGTGGAAACATTCTTGCCCCAGCTCGTCTCGGTCGTCGGCTCGGTAACAAGCGACACGTACGACGCCTATGTTGTCGCATTGCGCAACACCGTCTGCGCGCAGTGCGAACACCAGCATCCGGACGGTATGTGCCGGAAGCGTCACGACCTCGAGTGCGCCCTCGACCGCTACTATCCAATGGTCATTGAGGCCATCGAGGAGATTGGCGTCCTCGTTGAATCGGGACGCTCAGCAACAATCAGGAGATGACGCAGTATGCTGGTACATGCCGTCAGCTCCACAACACAAGGAACACAACCGGTTTCTGTGCAGCGGGTGTGTACACAATGCGGGTTTGTTGTGGAAAACCCGATGCTGCGGCACTGCCCGCGTTGCAATCAGTTACTCCCACTCCCCGAAGCAGCCGAAGTGGAATGACCTAAGGCTTAACGTGGGCAGGCAGGCCACAACCAAAAAATCCCCCACGAATCTACACGAATCTACACGAAGAGGTTCAAAATCATTAGTGACGATTAGTGAAGATTCCTGCCTACCGGTTCCGCTCTTTGTTCCGCTTCCCAGAATGCCGCTTGTTGGCGGAATGCAGTCCCGTTGTACGGGATCCCGCCTTATCGGCAATAGAAAAAGTTGTGGCGGGAAAAGCGGCAAATCCCGCTTAAAAAGCGGAATCCCAAGAGCGGGACTTTTTGTACACAGATTGAACTCATAAGACACTAATACAACAGCTTTACACGATGCTTGTGGAAGGAGGATTCATGGATCGGGAGAGCCAACCGCCGGGAACACAAGATGCGGGTGGGGTGGTACGCGACCATCAGACCGGCGATGTATCGTTGCTTGAGGATGAGCAGGAAACATTCTCTCGAGCGAGCACCTCTCCTGTCCCGTCTCCTCGCGTCAAGAAAATTCCGCCGGAACTCCGAAAGCAGAAAATCAACTTCTCTAAAGAGCCGAAGTGGCACCGACGTTTGCTCTGGCGGCTGCAGGAGGATTCACAATTCCTGCGTACAACCGTCCAGGCTGCGTTTGCGCTGCTCTGCATCTGGATCGGCATCGAGTTCTATCTGTTCATGCAGTGGGGAGAATCGGGAGGCACAGCGGCGTATTTCGAGCGGTCGCCGGGCGTTGAGGGCTTTCTCCCCATCAGCGCATTGATGAGCATCCGCTATTGGATACTCACCGGAATCATTAACGAGATTCATCCTGCTGCGATCTTCATCCTCCTCGCCATTGTAGCGGTCAGCTTGTTGCTGAAGAAGGCGTTCTGCTCGTGGCTCTGCCCCATCGGCACTCTGAGCGAATCGCTCTGGATGTTAGGCAAGAAACTCTTCGGTAAGAATCCGAACATCCCGTGGTGGCTGGACTACCCGCTGCGCTCGTTGAAGTACTTGATTCTCTTCTACTTCGTGTATTCCATCTGGACAATGGATGTCGCGGCGCTCAGGCACTTCATCTACAGTCCCTACAACAAAGTTGCCGATATCAAGATGTATTTGTTCTTCGCGAACATCACATCGTTCGCGCTCTGGACGATCGTCATCCTGATGGTGCTATCGGTGGTGGTGAAGAACTTCTGGTGCCGCTACCTCTGTCCGTACGGCGCGCTGTTGGGTGTGTTCAGCTTCTTCAGTCCGCTCAAGATCACGCGCAATGCCAAGACGTGCATCGACTGCAAGCTTTGCACGAAGGCGTGTCCCGTCAATATCAAGGTGCACAAGGTGGGGCGTGTGTGGAGCGACGAGTGTATGAGCTGCATAATGTGTGTCGAAGTGTGCCCCGTGAAAAACACCCTTGAGATGCGAACTCGAAATGCGGTTCGCCCGATCCCATCGTGGGTCTTCGGTGTACTGATCGCAGGCGTGTTCATGGGCATCACAGGCCTGGCGATGCTGACGGGGCACTGGCAGAATGAGATCTCGCAAGCCGAGTATCTGAAACGCTTTCAGGAACTCGATTCGCCCCTCTATCAACATTTTCGTGGCGAGGTGCCGGACTATGGACCGAATGATTAACTGCTTTGCATACCATTAGCGATGAAGCAAGCGCTTCTCAGCTTTAAGAATTTGAGAGATTCGTTTTCCGATTTCAGGAAATCTCCCAAGCACGGTTCTGGGTTGTGAGGGAGTTGCACTCCTGAACAACTGTCGGGATTTCAGGAAATCTCACGAGGACAGTTAGCGGTTTCACCCCTGCAACGGCGCTCTCGGAATGGCATCCCCTTTGCACATGGAGAACGGAACACATTACAGACGGATGACCTCACCAATTCCTATCGACCTCCAACTGTTACGACGCTTCGACAAGCCCGGGCCGCGCTATACGAGTTATCCCACCGCCCCGCTCTTTTCCGAGCAGTACGGGCCGAAGCAATTTGAAGTCGACCTCATTACCAACAATCATGAAGAGTCCGGACCGCTCTCGCTGTATCTGCATATACCGTTCTGCGACACGCTGTGCTACTTCTGCGGCTGCACGACCGTTGTGACGTCGAACCGGCGTCAAATTGCCGATTACGTCGAACAGCTCAAGCGTGAAATCGACCGCACGGCGCGATACATCGACAAGAAGCGTCCGGTTGTCCAGCTGCACTTCGGCGGTGGAACGCCGTCGTACCTCGTGCCGGAACAGATCCGAGACCTCGGAGCGTTCGTTCGCCGGCAGTTTTCCGTCGGCGAGGATGCGGAGATCAGCGCCGAGATCGACCCGCGTGGGTTGACGCGAGAGCATCTGGAGGCGTTTCGCAGCGTCGGTGTGAACCGCATCAGCGTCGGTGTGCAGGACTTCGACGAGCGCGTTCAGGCTGCCGTGCATCGCATCCAGCCGGAATCCCTCACACGTCAAACGGTCGAATGGGCACAGGAAGTCGGTATCGAGCACATCAACTTCGACCTCATCTACGGTTTACCGCGGCAAACGCCTGAGTCATTCGAGCACACGCTCCGGAAAGTGGTGGAACTTTCCCCCTCGCGCATCGCCGTCTTTAATTTTGCGTACGTGCCGTGGATAAAGCCGCATCAAAAATTAATTCATCTGGAAGACCTACTCTTGCCCGAAGTGAAACTTCAGCTCCTGAAGTTAACGGTCGAACGTCTAACCGGGGCCGGATATCTCTACATCGGCATGGACCACTTTGCCCGGCCGGACGACGAGCTTGCTACCGCACAACGAACGCGTACACTCCATCGAAATTTCCAGGGTTACTCAACACGCGCCGACGCCGACTTGTTCGGCTTCGGCATGTCGTCCATCTCACACTTCGGCACGGTCTACGCGCAGAATGCCAAAACGTTGGCCGAGTACGCGCAGGCGGTCAACGCGGGCCAATTTGCCACGAAGGTCGGCTACCGGATGAACCGTGACGACCGGGTCCGCAAGCACGTCATCATGCGCTTGATGTGCGACCTTCAACTGGAGAAAGCGGACGTGGAGGAGCGGTTCGACATTCTGTTCGATGAGTACTTTGACGAGTCGTTGAACAAGCTTACCGAGTTTGTCGCGGCCGGCTTGATAGAGCAAACCATTGAACACATTCGCGTCCTTGAGCCGGGACGGCTCTTTCTCCGCAACATCGCCATGTGCTTCGACGCGTACCTCGAGCGCATGAAAGGGTTATCCATATTCTCAAGGACGGTGTGAGTGCAGAACGAGTCCGCACGGCCACGCGCCAAGCTGACCGACCGCTTCGGTCGGCTGCACAACTACCTGCGCATCTCGGTGACGGACCGCTGCAATCTCCGCTGCCGCTATTGTATGCCGCCGCATGGCATCGCGCTCGTTGAGCGGGACGAGCTGTTGACATTCGATGAGATCGTCGACCTGGCGTCCATCTTTGTTGACCTCGGCGTTCAAAAAATTCGTGTTACAGGCGGCGAGCCTCTGGTGCGGAAAGGCGTTGAAGACCTGTGCACCCGGCTTGCAACGATCCCCGGACTGCAAACGCTTGCGCTCTCGACCAACGGCGTGCTGTTGGAAGAAAAAGTGCATCCGCTCCGCTCAGCCGGTGTGCAGCAGTTGAACATTAGTCTTGATTCGCTCAAGCCGGACCGATTCGAGGCGATGGCGCGCAGGCAACAGTTCGCCGAGGTTCTGCGGGGCATCGAAGCCGCCGTCGATGCAGGGTTTGATGCGGTGAAGATTAATACGGTTGTGATGCGCGGCTTCAATGACGACGAGCTGTTGGATTTTGTGGAGTTTGCACAGGCGCTCTCGCTGCACCTACGGTTTATCGAATACATGCCGTTTGTCGACAATGCCTGGACTGAGGGGAAGTTGGTGCCGTACCGCGAGATGATGAAGGTGATCACAGCGCGGTATGAGCTGACGCCGTCCTGCTGTACGGTTCCGCTCTTTTGGAATCCCACTTGCCCCGTTAACGGGGCTTGCAGCGGAATCTCCCGCTCTTTGGATCCCGCCTGTGAGCGGGATCCCTATAAGGCGGGACTGAGAAGCGGGAGATTCCGTAAAGCGGAACTTGCCTCTGAAGCGGAGGTGAAGGGGCCGGCGAAGGAGTTCCGCGTCGGAAATTCTTCCGCAACGGTCGGCTTCATCACAACGATGAGCGACCCCTTCTGCGGCGATTGCAGCCGGCTTCGTCTTGCCGCAGACGGCACGATGCGCAATTGCTTGTTCTCGACAGAGCCTTTCGACCTCAAGCGGCTTCTTCGAGCCGGCGCCTCACGCGATGTTATCGAAGACACCATACGCGCAGCAGTTATTCTCAAATGGAAACAACATCCGGGTGCTGAAGCGCTCAGTTCAAATCCGCACCAAGCCATGACGGCAATCGGAGGATAGTGGCGATGACCGCACGAACGCTCGCCGAACTGTTGGAAGAATCATCCCGCTCGCACCGGCATCTGTGTCCGCGACAGGTGTTGGGCGTTCGCATGGGGATACTCGCCGCACGCGTGCTCGGTCTTGAGCTGCCGCAGTCGGACAAGCGCCTGCTGACCATCGTTGAATCGGACGGCTGTGTTATCGACGGCATTATCGCGGCAACCGGCTGCACGGTCGGGCACCGGACACTGCGTGTGGAAGACTACGGAAAAATTGCTGCCACATTTGTGGATACCGCGACCGGCAGAGCGGTCCGCTTTGTGCCGAGGAAGGGAATTCGCGAAGCAGCGCGGGTATTCGCGCCATCGGGATATTCAAAATGGGAGGCTCAACTCTACGGCTATCAAACGATGGAGGATGACGATTTATTCGCGGTACAGGAGGTTGAACTTGTCGTGCCCGTCGAACGCATCGTAAGCACAAAAGGGAAAAAAGCGGTTTGTGAGCGGTGCGGTGAAGAAGTGAACAACGAGCGCGAAGTACACAGTGCAGGAGCAATCCTCTGTAAGTCGTGTGCACAGGGAGGATACTACCGCCCCAAAGCACGTCACGATGACGCCGCCGCACTCAATGAAACGACCCATGAAGAAACAGCCGATCACTGATATCACCGGGGCCATCCTTGCCGGAGGGAGGAGCACACGGATGGGCCGTGAGAAGGCGCTGCTGCCGCTTATCGGCACGTCGTTTATCGAACACATTGCCGGCGTCAAGGCAGAAGTGTTTCGCGACGTGATCGTCGTTGCCGATGTCGCCGGCCGCTACGACGACCTCGGCCTTCGAACATACGGGGATATTATTCAGGGTGCCGGTCCGCTTGGTGGGATTCATTCTGCGCTCGTGCATACATCGACTGAACGAGTCTGTGTGGTCTCGTGCGACATGCCGGCTCTTTCCGCACGAGCACTTCGCTATCTCTGTGGCCGGTCGCACGACGCGGATGTTGTTGCGTACTCCGTCGGTCAACGCATTCAACCCTTGTGCGCAGTGTATGCGCGGCGAGTCCTTCCTATCATCGAACGGCAGTTAAACCGGCAGCAGTACTCGGTCTCGGTGCTGCTGGAGTGTGTGGACACCGTCGTCGTTCCTGCGGAGGTTTCCCGCAAACTCGACTTCAGTGCGGCGCTCGTGAACATCAACACGCCAGCCGAGTATCAGCGGTTCGGTCAGAGGTCGCCGCTCTCCTGAGTTCCGGCTGAAGGCGCTCCCCCTTCGGCCGCTTGAGTACTCCGGCGCTCTTTTTACTCCTCCTTGAAGGGCGCCGGGTACTCTGTTTTTCTCAGCGTTCTTGCCTTCCTAACATTACGAAACACCCACCCCATTCTTCCCATTCCCAAGAAAACAATCCATGGAGGACTATCAAATTCCTGATTTTCCTCAGGCACACTCCTTGCACAGAGAATGTGTAGTTGACACTGAGTTCCATGCGGCCAACACACGTTGCATAATAAGGAGCAATCGATGTCCACACAGCGCCATGAAGCACTTCTGCAATTCTCGTACGACCATCATCACGGACTGGTAATGAGCCACCGCCTCCAGCGTTATGTGCAGCAGTACGGCAGCAATGCCAGCGTCGTGATTGAGTTAGGAAGAGTCATTGTGGGATTTTTCGATAAGGAACTTGCCGACCACTTCAAGCAAGAAGAAGAGATTCTCTTTCCGGCAATGGAGGTTGAATTAGGCGACCTGCCGGTGATTGCGGAGCTTCGAGAGGAGCGTACACGTCTGCGCTCGCTTGTGGAGTGGATGCGCACGCACCAGAGTGGGGTGAGCGTGGACGACATCAGAAGTTTTGCGGATCTGTTGGAAAGCCACATCCGAAAAGAAGAGCGGGTCTTGTTTAAGACCTTCGAGGAACAGATACCTGCTGAGACGGCGGAAAAGCTGGCCGCGCAACTCAAGCATGACAAATTATTAACCAACGCACACACAAGGAGGATTTCTCAATGGGACTGAAGACCGCAACGATCGTGCAGGTGCAGGGCGTCACGTTCATTGCCAAGTCGTCCACCGAACACTGGGTGGTGATGGATGGCCCGGAAGGATTACAAGGGTCGGAAGCCGCGCCGAGGCCGAAGGACATGCTGCTTTTCGCCCTTGGTGGATGCACCGCAAGCGACGTGGTATCGATCCTGCATAAGAAGCGTGTTCCTGTGGGCCGGTTCGAGGTTCATCTCGAAGCGCATGTGCGCGAGGAACACCCACAGGTCTTCACCGATATTGCGATTGAGTATGTCCTGTACGGGGACGGTCTTCGCATCCAGGATGTTGAGCATGCGATCGAACTGTCTGCAACCAAGTACTGCTCCGTCTCGGCGATGCTCAAGCCCGCCGTGCCGATCACGTATTCCTACCGCATCGAATCGTTGACGGAGACGTTCTCCAAGGATCTCGAGTTTGAGCACGCAGAACCTCCTGTGAGCGGTGTACTGGCAGATTAAGACGTGGAGTTCCACTCATGATTGTCGACCGGCATAGATATCCGTTCCTCGGGCGCATGCGTCGTCCATCCGGTATTGCGCCGAAGGTTGCTCATGATGTTGCCAAACGACTCGGCACAACGCCGCAGCGCGTGTTAGAGATTTCGTTCAGCCTTGCGCTGCTGATCGTCATCGTGGGCTTTACGTTCTTTCCGGTCGAGGTAGGGAAGAAGCAGATTGTTATGGCCACGCGGGAAGATGTTGCGCTAGAAGATGTGGCGCTGACGCGTCAGGAAAGCCGGCCGCCCCCGCCGCCACGACCGCCGATCCCAATCGAAGCGCCGATGGCAGAGGTGCTCGACGATGTTCCGATTCAAAGCTCGGAAATCGACCTGGCGCACGACGCCCCTCCGCCGCGGCCGCAGCAGTCCGAAGCCGACGAGGATGAATACTTCGTTGCGGTGGAGGAACTGCCGCAGCTGATTGGAGGGACCGAGGGATTGATGCGCCGTTTGGAGTACCCGAGTCTTGCGATTCGCGCGGGTATTCAGGGCAGAGTGCACCTTACCGCCTACGTCAACGAACACGGTGGCGTTGACCGTGTTACGGTCGAGAAAGGGATTGGCGGAGGATGCGACGAAGCGGCAGTCGAAGCGCTGTTGAAATCGAGGTTCGTTCCCGGTAAGCAGCGAGGTAAACCGGTAAAGGTAAGGGTTGCCATCGCCATCCGCTTCAACCTCAGGGATGCGACGATGTAGGGAAAGGAGGAAGCACCATGCTGAACATCAAAAAGGTTTTGTTCCCGACGGACTTTTCCCGCTGTGCGGATCAGGCCTATCCGTACGCGTTGAGAATGGTACGGCAGCACGGAGCCGAGCTTCATGTGTTTCATTGCCGTGTGCCGTACGAAGGCGATGGCGAGAGTGCGCTCTCGAGCGCCGGAGAGCTGCAGAAACTGGTCCAGCGACTGACGGCAGGGGAGAATGGTGCCGCGGACCGTTCTGTGCAACAATCGATCCCGATGGTGTTCCGCGAAGAGCGTGCAATTTCTGCTGCCCAGTCGATTCTGGAATACGCTGGTGAGCACGACATTGATCTGATCGTGATGGGGACGCATGGCCGCCGGGGGGTGAAGCATCTGTTGTTGGGAAGTGTTGCTGAGGAAGTGGTGCGTTACGCAAGGATTCCTGTGCTCACTGTTCGCGAATCAAAGGTACCGAAAGCGGGCAGTTCCATTCAACGCATCCTGGTGCCGATGGATTTTTCCGACTACGCACAGCACGCGCTCGCATACGCCAAGGAACTTGCGGCGCTGCACGAAGCCGAGATGCAGCTCCTGCATGTAGTCCAGGAAGTAATGCATCCGGCATTCTACGTCACAGGCCGAACATCCATTTTTGAATTCACGCCGGAGGTCGAGAAAACATCGGTGGAAAACATGTGCTCGATGCTCGGTCGGGTCGGTGGGCCGAACGTGTCGGCAGAAATCTACTTGAAGGAAGGCCATCCCGCGCAGCAGATCGTGCAATTTGCGCAAGAATACCGCAGCGACCTCATCGTCATTGCGACGCACGGCTTAACGGGTGTCCAGCATTTTCTGGTCGGAAGCGTGGCGGAGAAAGTCGTGCGGACATCGCCCGTACCGGTCTTTGTGGTCAAATCATTCGGGAAGTCGCTGATTGCCTGAGTCCACTGCTGAAACGCCGATCCAGCGATACCGACGGAGCCTCAACGTCTGCAAGCCGGGATGTGTTCCCGGCCTGATGGATAGGTATCGCGTTCGGGATGTCCCGCTCTGCAATTCGGGCGGGGCATTTTTTTTGACAGATTGAATTGAGATGAAAACGATGAAAACGTTGAGCGACGCACATTCGGGTGAAACGGTGAAGCTCAAAGCGTTGCCGAACGGAACGCTTCGGACACAACTCGTTCGCTTAGGAATCTATGAGGGCATGACCGTCGAATGCTTGCAGCGTTTGCCCGGCGGCACCGTGGTGATTCGCAACGGCCGCAGTCAGGTCGGCATCGGCAAGCAGCTTGCCGATGCCATCCACGTTTCACCCGTTGAGGAGCAATCATAGGCGATGACCGAATCGACACCGAAGCATCAGTCGAGACACAGGCATCTCGAGTTGAGATTTCTGCAGCAAGACCTTGAAACGCTCAAGGTCGCGCTGGCCGGCAATCCCAACGTGGGAAAGTCGCTGCTGTTTAACGCCATGAGCGGCCTCTACGTCGATGTGTCGAATTTTCCCGGAACGACGGTTCAGATTACCAAAGGGGCGTACGGGGCGTACGAGATATACGACACGCCGGGCATCTATAGCGTGGCGTCGTTCAGCGATGAAGAGCGTGTTGCGCGCGATATGATTGTGGAGGCGGATATTGTCCTCAACGTGGTTGACGGCACACATCTCGAGCGCGACCTCTTTCTTACCCAACAGCTCATCGATATGGGGAAACGGCTCACGGTGCTGCTGAATTTCACCGACGAGGTGAAGAAGAATAACATCGTCATCGATATCGCCAAACTCTCGAGCTTCCTCGGTGTGCAGGTTATCCCGATCACCGCAACGAAAGGAGTGCCGGATGATGTCCTTGCTCGCGCTCTCGCAGAAGCCCGAGAAGGAGTGCAGCGTGAGGAGCTTCATCGGTCGCTCCACACGATGCTGAATCGAGTCGGGTCGCAAGCAGAAGCCCTGCTCGTCCTCGAAGGCGATCAAGAGATCGCGAGACGGCACGGCATTCCTGCTGAAGACCGCCAGGAAGAGCTGTACATCGACCGCAGGAATCGCGTCAACTATATTATCAACCAGATTTTGTCGGACACGTACTCGCACCGTTCATTCTCCGATTGGCTCGGCCGCTTCCTTCTCAAGCCTGTGTCAGGATTTCTCACTCTCATCGGCGTCTTGTATGTGCTGTATCTTTTCGTTGGCAAGGCGATCGCACAAGACCTCGTGGGCTTCACGGAAGGAGAGGTCGGACAGAACCTCTGGGAACCATGGATTCGGAATGTTGTGGGCACGATCGTGCTTCCCTCTTCGTGGCTGAGTGAATTGGTTGTCGGTGAGTTCGGCATCGTCACGATGACGACGACCTATCTCGTGTTCTTGTTGCTGCCGCTCGTTGCCGCGTTCTACTTCTCCCTCTCGCTTTTGGAAGATAGCGGTTATCTGCCGCGCCTTGCGACGCTGCTCGACCGGTCGCTGACATCGCTCGGTCTTAACGGACGGGCAGTCATTCCGATCGTGTTAGGGTTTGGGTGCGTAACGTCGGCAACGATCACAACTCGTTTGCTCGGTACGGAGCGGGAGAAGACAATCGCGACCGCCATCTTGCAGTTCGCGATTCCCTGTTCCGCGCAGCTCGCGGTGATTGCCTCACTCCTTGCAGGAGCGGGTTTTGGTCCTCTTCTCCTGTATGTCGCCGTCATGACCACGGTGTTTATTTCCGTCGGAACGGTACTGCACAGAACCTTGCCGGGCATGTCGGCGCCACTGTTGCTCGACTTGCCGCCGATGCGCTGGCCGCGGTTCGGCAATATCGTTCGGAAAACAGGCCTGCGGACGTGGCAATTCATGAAGGAGGCGAGCGGGTGGTTTTTTGTCGGAACGCTCGCCGTCGGCATCGCAAACCTGACCAGCGCTCTTCAGTCTGTTATCACATTCCTTACTCCACTCACCGCCGTGTGGCTTCAGCTGCCGGCCGAAGCGGCCACGGCATTCATCATGGGTGTCGTGCGTCGTGACTTCGGTGCAGCGGGGCTTTATTCTCTCCAGCTCAACCCGCTGGAGGCTACCGTTGCGCTCATCGTAATCACGCTGTTCGTCCCCTGCATTACGGCTTTGATTGTGATGATCAAAGAGCGCGGCGTGCGGCAGGGGATAGCAATCTGGATAGGAACGTGGCTTGCCGCGTTCACGGTGGGCGGTATTGTATCGCAGATCATCATGTGAGAAGATGATGGAACGTGTACTCATCAATGACCCGGCGTTTGAAGAAAAGCGTTCGCGTGAACGACGCTTGTGTCCTCAGTGCGCTCTCGTTGTCCAAAGCCCCTTTATCGAGCGCTGTCCACGCTGCTTTGCCACCCTGCCTCACATCAATGTTTCCTGCCGCGGTTGTTTGTATGAGTTGCAGTGTCCAGTGAGCCAGGAGCGCAGGGTTGAGTCGTAGTATTTGAGCGTGTTGTTGAATTACATTTTGCTTGTTCCTATACTCCGCGTGGGAACGTTAAAGAGCACCGCGTAGGGGAGGGTGCTTCCTAGCCTTTCTTTTCGTAAGGAGGGATACTTTTTTTCACAAGAATTATTAGCTTTCGGCCACCACGTCACCGTGAACCGGCGCGCTGACGCGCTGCAACGATATGTACATCCTTCAACACTCAGTCCGCACTATCCTAACGCTCACGCTGCTGGTTACAGCGGGAGAATTTGTTTTCCTTCAGGCGCAAACGGATGCGGATTGTTTAGGATGTCACAGTGATCCCGGTCTCACGATGGAGAGAAGGGGTAGGGAAGTCTCGCTCTTTGTTGATGAGGCTCTCCTCAAGCGCTCGACGCACGGGAAGCTTTCCTGCGTTGCCTGCCATGTGGGGTTCGATCCGTTCGAGCTTCCGCACAGAGAGAATATCCAGCCGCTCAACTGTACTACCTGCCACAGTAATCCTGCCGCAACGCATGCATTCCATCCGCGCATGCTGCGCGCCTCCGGACGAAACGGGACGGCTGACGTTTCCTGCAAAGGTTGTCATGGTACTCACGGTGTCGAATCGCCGCGCGTTGCGGGAACGCGCTTCCACAAGAGCAGGCTGACGGAGTTGTGCGGCACATGCCATGCGACGGTGAAGGAGACGTTCGTGCAATCCGCGCATGCGCGTGCATTGGCGGAGGGGATACGCGGCGCTCCGGATTGCATGACGTGCCATCGAAAAGACATCACAAGCTTGCGACCGGGCCGGGATTCCGTGCAGCTGAAGATCGCGCAAGAAAAGATGTGTCTCTCCTGCCACCTCGACGATCCGGATGTGCGAGCGCGGGTTCCAGCGTCGGCGGAATTTATCGCCGCCTACGAACAGAGTGCGCACGGCCGGTTGCTCCTCGCGGGCAATGCCGCGGCCGCCAACTGCATAGATTGCCACGGCAGCCACGAGATAAAGAAAACGTTCGACCTCAGCGCGCTCGTTTACAAATCGCATTTGTCGGAGACGTGCGGAACGTGTCATGGCGAGATTGCGCGGGAATTTAAAGAAAGCATCCACGGCGTTGCGTTGGCCAAGGGCAACCGCGATGCGCCGGTGTGTACAACATGCCATGGGGAGCACAACATCCTCTCGCCGAAAGACCCGCGCTCACCGGTCGCACCGCTCAACGTCTCAGGCCAGGTATGCTCGCCCTGCCACACCTCGCTGCGGCTTTCTGAGAGGTACGGACTCACCACCGACCGCTTCCGGACGTTTTCCGACAGCTACCATGGCCTCGCCATCCGCGCCGGTTCGGTCGAGGTGGCGAACTGCGCCAGCTGCCACGGCGCGCACAACATCAAGCCGTCCACAGACCCGACGTCGATGGTGCACAAAGACAACATCGCCGCAACGTGCGGAAGCTGCCATCCCGGTGCAAACGAGCGCTTTGCCGTGGGGCGCGTGCATGTGGTTATGACCAGAGAAGAAGAACCGCTGCTCTACTGGATTGCAACAGTGTATATCATCCTCATCGTCGTTGTGGTCGGAGGGATGTTTGTCCACAATGCTCTCGACTTCATCAAGAAAGCGCGGCGGCGGCTGATGATTCGGCAGGGGTTGATCGAAGAACAGCCCGTCGGGCGCGGTCTCTATCTGCGCATGACGCTCAATGAACGTTTTCAGCACGGATCGCTTACCGTCAGCTTCATCGTCCTCGTTATCACCGGTTTCATGCTGCGCTATCCGGAAGCGTGGTGGGTCGTGTGGATCCGGAGTTTAAGCGACAGCGTGTTTGACCTTCGCAGTCTGCTCCACCGTATCGCCGGCGTGGTGATGATTGCGGTAAGCGTGTACCATCTGGGCTATGTGTTCATGACCGAGCGGGGGAAACAACTCATTTGCGACCTGCGCCCGCACTTCCAGGATGTTCGGGATGCTCTTGCGGTGATGAAGTACAACCTCGGCATCTCGAACATGAAGCCGCGGTTCGGCCGGTTCAGCTACATCGAAAAGAGCGAGTACTGGGCGCTCGTGTGGGGCACCATCATCATGGCTGTGACGGGCGTGATCATGTGGTTCGAGAACACCTTTATGGGATTGCTCACAAAGTTAGGATGGGATGTCGCCGCGACGATTCACTTCTACGAAGCATGGCTTGCAACGCTTGCCATCGTCGTGTGGCACTTCTACTACGTTATCTTTAACCCCGATGTGTATCCCATGAATCCCGCCTGGCTTACCGGCCACCTCACCGAGGCCGAGATGGCTGAGGAACATCCGCTTGAGCTCGAAGAGATGAAACGCAAGGAGATGGAGGAAGGGCAGATCAGTATCGTAGCATCCGGTGAAGAGTATGAAAACGGTGGGGACGAAAAGACTCCCCCGTCGTAACAACCCTTACCGAGAAGAGGAAATCCACCCTTTTTCACAAAGCTTTTCCTGTACCTGCACTCTACACCGCTTACACAGTTCTACTCCCTTCACGTCAATTTCCTCTACCGAGGTTGAGGCGCGCATCACGCAGTCGAGATCCCTGCAATGAATGAGTCCATACGTATGGCCTAACTCATGCACGGCTTCTTTGAGGAGACGTTCACGAAGAAGGGGGCGGTTTGGAGGGAACCCGTAGAGAGTTTCGTCCAAACGATATGTCGAAACCATGGCGGCGGTGCCATCGAACTGCGCTTCCCCGAACACAAACGTCAGAACGGGCACGAACAAATCGACCGACGTGATACCCAGAACTTTGTGCGCATTTCCACCGAATCGTTCCAGCACTGAGGAGATAAGAACCGTAGAGTTGTATTGATTCCGAGTGACGTCGAACGCTGTGCGCGGGTCAATGCGGTCATGATTGTGAACTCGTACGTCGGTTCTGAACATGCTCTGGAGCGGTGCGACAAGCTCGCCGATCAACCGATCATCGACAGGGGGGACGGGGACGAGCAGGATGGAAGGCATTGCTCACGGTCTCTTCAGTCCGAACTTGGCAATCTTGTTGTAGAGCGTGACACGGTCGATATCGAGGATCTGTGCGGCGTGCGTAATGTTCCACCCCTCGTGCTGCAGGATGTGTTCGATGTGCATCCGCTCGACGGCCTCGAGCGTGTCGTCCGATAGACGATGTTGAGCGGAGGACATTTGGAACGGAAGGTCGGCTGGACAGATGGTCGGCTTCTGTGCCAGCACCATGGCGCGTTCAATAACATTCTCTAACTCACGCACATTCCCCGGCCATGCGTACCGGACGAGTAGGTCCATCGCTTCCGGAGAAACTTCCTTGACCGGCCGGTTCATAATGGATGCGTACTTCTGGACAAAATGCTGAACGAGCTGCGGAATGTCCGTCCTCCGCTCGCGCAGTGGTGGAATGAAAATGGTGAAGACATTCAACCGGTAGTAGAGGTCTTCACGGAATGTTCCTTCCTTCACAGCGGCTTCGAGGTCACGATTGGTGGCGCAGACGACCCGGAAATCGCTGGCGATGGGGTCGTTGCCGCCGACGCGAGTGAATTGCTTCGTTTCCAACACGCGGAGGAATTGCACCTGCATCCTCGGACTGATCGTGCCGATCTCGTCGAGGAAGATTGAGCCTCCATCGGCAAGCTCGAACTTTCCCTTCCGCCGGTATTGAGCCCCCGTGAACGCGCCGCGCTCGTGGCCGAAGAGTTCACTCTCCAACAGTGTTTCAGGGACGGCGCCGCAGTTGACGGCAATGATCGGGAAATACCGCCGGCCGCTGTTGGCATGGATGGCACGGGCAACTAATTCTTTCCCTGTACCGCTCTCGCCCCGAATCATCACGGTGGTGTCGGTTTGCGCGACGGTTCTGGCTAACTCCATAACCTTCCTTATCGATTCGCTCTCGCCCACAACCAGATCCGACTGCGACAACTCAGAGATCTGTTGTCGCAGCCGCAGGTTCTCATCTGCCAATTGTTTTTGCTTGAGCGCGTTTTGTACTAAGTGGGTAAGGTGGTCGGGGTCCACGGGTTTCGTCACGTAATCGAACGCGCCTTCCTTGAGAGCCTGCACAGCGCTCTCGACGGATGCAAACGCCGTAATCATGATGATCGTCGCGTTCTTGTCGATGTTCTTGAGCTGCTTCTGCAGTTCGAGCCCGCTGACTCCCGGCATTTTGATATCGAGAAGGATGATGTCCCACGGCCCTTTCTCCATTAACCGAAGTGCCTGGGCAGCATTCTCCGCTGCTTCGACGCGATAACCGTCCTGACGAAACCATTTTGTAAGAGAATCGCGGACCACCATCTCGTCGTCCACGACCAGAATGCTACGATGATTGTTCTGTGTATTCGGCATAGCTTTCACACCGTCATAGTCGTTGTTGATAATCCCGCCTTGCGGGGCTGCACAGCGTGTCGCGGTAGCGTGATTGTAAACGTTGTTCCTTCGTGAGGACGCGACTGCACCTGAATCGACCCGCCATGTCGCTCGACGATCCCGTAGGCGACCGTCAACCCTAAGCCGGTTCCTTTGCGCTCATGCTTTGTCGTATAGAACGGCTCGAAGATGCGCGGCAGGTCCTCTTCCGCGATTCCGACTCCCGTGTCGGAGAATGTGATGCGGAACCCATCCTCCTCTTCGCTCACATCGACCCTGAGAGAACCTCCTTCGGGCATCGCCTCCACCGCATTGATGGCGAGGGCGAGAAAGGCCTGCTCGAGCTGACTCGCGTCGGCAGGGAGCAGAGGAGATTGGATACTCGCCCGCTGTTCGAGCTTCACGTTGTTTATGGCCAGCATGTGCTCGATGAGCTTGAAACTCCGGGCGAGCACCTGAAGCAGATCGACCTCCTTGAACTCG
The DNA here is from genome assembly GCA_041695045.1 of Bacteroidota bacterium. Lineage (GTDB taxonomy): Bacteria > Bacteroidota > Ignavibacteria > UBA10030 > UBA10030 > JBGFRR01. Next base: position 13,635 of record JBGFRR010000044.1, on the reverse strand, counting down.
CCGACGTGCTGGCGGGAAAAGAGCAGAAGGTTCTTCACGATGTTCCCACACCGCGCAATTTCATCGGTAATGATCACCAGTTCGTTTTCAACCTCTTGCTTCACCTCCTCTTCCAATGTGCTTTGACGAACTCTGCGCTTCAGCAATTTGGCGTAGGTGAGGACGCCGGCAAGTGGGTTATTGAGTTCGTGGGCAACGGCAGCCGCCAGTGCGCCGAGCGATGCCATCTTTTCTACGTGGACCATGGAGGCGTGGGTGCGACGAAGCTCGTCGGTTTTCTCCCGGACGCGCTCTTCAAGCGTTTGTGCCCACTGCCGCAGTTCCTGATGGGCTTGCCGCAGGTTCTCTGTCATGGCGTTGAACGAGGCCGCCAGCCTGCCGATTTCATCGTTCGATGTGAGATGGATTGTATAGTTGAGATTGCCTTTGCGGATCTCTTCCGTCCCGCGGATCAGTTTCTTCACTGGGATGTTGACCATCAGCCAGATGAAAATGCCTGAAACGCCTGTGACCGTCAGCGCTAGGATCAGCGCGTTGGAGTACTGGACAGTCTTCAGCTCAGCCATGCTTTCATCGAACTTTTGCAACGGCATCATCACATCCAGCACGCCGAGCACCGTCTGAGCTTCCGGATGCGCGTGGCACAAGCCGCCGACGCACGACAGCTCGTTCTTGATCGGCGTGATCTGTCCGATAACACGGTAGCTCCGCGCGGAGTGGAAAATGCGTGTGAGGTTGGATGAAGCGGGGGAGACGGTGGTTGCGTCGTCGGTGTGGCAAGCGTTACAGGCCGGGTCGGAGAAGTTCGTCACGGCGCCGATTTCGTCAACGTTCGATGAGAAGGTGATGACCCCCTTCTTGTTGTAGATGCGGACCACTTCAATGCCCGGCTCGTTGCCGACGGTGCGAATAATCTGGTCGAGGTCCTCCCGTCGGTTCAAAAGCATGCTGTAGTGCGTCGAACGACGGATGATGTCGCTGACCTGGCTGACCGTCGCTATTGCTGTCCGCATGTATTGGTCGGAGTGCCATTGAATGGTCAGCGTGGAAAAGATCAACGTGCTGACGAGCATCACGACGGCAACGATGAGGAACAACTTGAAGCCAAGGAGTCTGGTGAACCCTATGCGCATCGGGTCTTCCTTCTCTCTCGGCTCAAGTGCAAGATGTGTGCCTTGTCGGTGCTTAAAAATGCTGGGAAATAAGAAATTTTCAAATCCAACAGGATGCGTGGATTATCAGATTTGGGACGCGTATTCTTAAGAGAGATTGCTACGAGAGCCGAAGCATGCGGACAACGGTGTCGAAATAGGCAGCAGGGCCGAGCATTCCTTCGATACTTTCGATGACCCGGCCGCCATCGTGCAGCGTAGCCCCAACGGCAGGAAGCTTCCTTCTCATGACTTGACGGCATGCAGCGGCGAACTCATCGGCCTGTTGGTGGTAGGTGTGGCTTGCCTGTTCTGGTGTGAGAAGATTTGCCGTCTCGTTGCGATCTCCCTCAGCCTGCAAGCAAAGAATCCAGCCTTCAGAGTGCGGTGAAGTATTGACGAGGTTGGGCCATCTCTTGAGTGAATCGTTCACGGCTACTACAGTGCCGGCAAACGGAGCTTTGAACGCGAGCGTGCCAAGCTCGAACACAATCCATGCACATGGGGCATGATGACGAGTCTTCGTCAGTGCGTTCGGATAAGCTACACCCCGCACAGGACCGAGCAAATGAAGAACGATGTGGTCGATACCGCAGACGAATGTATGTTCCTTCTCGTTCCTGAGCCAAACATGATTCTGTGTGTAGCGGAGCTCCGGCAGCAGCAGGGGGTTGTAAAGCGGCGCGAGGAGGGCAGACAAGACTTGGTCGAAAATACCGGGGAGTGAGGCGTCGTGTGTGCGTGTGCATGGTGTTCTCCGTTAGACGTGTTCACCGTCGTTCCCGAATCGTTTGCTCGGATTTCGGCGTTCCATCTCTTTCAGTGTTCTCTCGAACGCTGCAACCTCGCTGCGCCGGTTCGTGATCCACCAAATCCCGCCGAGTAGTGTTGCACCCCAAAGCACATAGTTGGGGATCTTCGATATGATTGCCCAGGTTAGCTCCGACAGAGCGTAGTCGGGAAGGTTTGTTCGCAAGCCAAGCTCGCTGAACGGCTTATCGGAAATATAGATGACCGAAGTTCCTCCGACCTCGCGCAATCCGTAGATCGCCGGATAGTATGTATCGGGGTTCTCTTCGATGCGCTGCTTGGCCAGTGCGACGATGTCTTCCAGAGGCCCGAAGACTCGTGCCTCCGTCGGGCAGACTTCCACGCAGGCGGGTTGCTCGCCCGCAAGCACGCGGTCACGGCAGAGGTCGCACTTTGTGACCTTGGGATTCAAGCTGTCCCATTGATAGCGCGGCACATCGAACGGGCACGCCAGCATGCAATACCGGCAGCCGAAGCAGAGGTCGGCATTGTACACCACGGCTCCCTCGGCCGTTTTGCGAAACGCCGCTACCGGGCAGACCGACACACACGGGGGTCGGCGCAGTGCATGCACATGCGCGGAACGTAGGCATCGTTCACCGTCAGTATCGCGGTGTTGCTAGTAGAGGAGAGTTGGTGAACATCCGGGTCTTTGGTGAACCCCCATCGCTCTGCGCACGCTTCTTCGCATACATAGCAGCCGACGCACAGCGTCGTGTCGATAAGCATTCCGTATGACATGGCTCGTTCCCTAAAGAGAGAGCTTGCGGCCGTTCTGGACGAGTGTGAGGATCGGCTCTCGGCGCTTGACGGCAGTTTTCGCAGGCACGATGTGAACCTCGTCGATTGCACCGACGATTTTCTGCACGAAATCATCCAGTCCCACACGTGCGTTCCCGTTCCGGCTCGTTTTGCTTGAACCGCGCTATCGTTTGAAATGATAGGGAGTTACAGCGAAGTGCGACACATTCTTGAAATGCGTTGTTGACCAACCACCGCAGAAGTTCTCAACAGCATATTGATTGAAGGACTGCTGTTGCAATCCGCAATTGTTGTTGACCTGTTTATGATTTAGGATTTGCGGGCTTCTTGTTCTTGGGAGAAATTGTCCTTCCGCCGTTGCCATTTTCGGAATCTCAGCTTGGAGCAAGGGGGGAGCAAGACAGAAACTCCTTTGTGAGTGCGGAGAATGGATGGCTGATCGTTGTCTCAAACTGGCACAAAGGTTGACGCTCATACTGGAACAGGCAGAGAGCCATTCTCATTATTGTTCATTCGGAGCAGTCGGTCATCAATCCGCACAGGAAAGGCAACGAGGGTGCATTTGAAGACTGCGACGCTCCAGGAGGATACCCATGGAAACAAAACCTGCGGTTGAGAACGAGAAGAAGACTGGGGAAGAGTCGAACGTGGAGACGCTGAAGATCACTGACACGCGTACGGGGAAGGAGTATGAAATTCCGATTAGCCACGACACGATCAAAGCGATGGACCTCCGTCAGATTAAAGTCAACGCCGACGACTTCGGCATGATGTCGTACGACCCGGCGTTCATGAATACGGCATCGTGCAAAAGCCGGATTACGTTCATCGACGGAGACAAAGGCATCTTGCGGTATCGCGGCTACCCCATAGAACAACTCGCCGAGTCGTGCACTTATCTTGAAGTCGCCTACCTGATCCTCTACGGCGAGCTTCCGACAGAGGCACAACTGGAGGAGTGGACCGAGCACATCCGGTTGCACACGTTCGTCCACGAGAATGTGAAGCGGCTGATGGAAGGATTCCGCTACGACGCGCACCCGATGGGGATTTTCGTCAGCACGCTGGCGGCACTCTCGACGTTCTACCCCGAGGCAAAGCACGTGCTCGACCCTGAAGTCCGTCGTAAGCAGATCTGGCGCCTCATGGGCAAAGTACCGACCATTGCAGCCTTCGCCTATCGCCACAGTCTCGGCATGCCGTACGTCTATCCGGATAATGACCTTTCGTACACCGAAAACTTCCTCAGCATGATGTACAAAGTGGCGGAGATGAAATACAAGCCGAACAAGTCGCTCGCCCGCGCGCTCGAAGTGCTCTTCATTCTGCACGCCGACCACGAGCAAAATTGCAGCGCAAACGCCATGCGCTCGATCGGCAGCTCACAAGTTGACCCATACTGTGCGGCCGCCGGTGCTGCCGCGGCGCTTTATGGACCGCTGCATGGCGGCGCCAACGAGGCAGTGTTGAGGATGTTGGACGTGATTGGGTCGAAGGACCGTGTTCCGGAGTTTATCAAGGATGTGAAAGAAGGGAAAGGGAGGCTGATGGGCTTCGGCCACCGCATCTACAAGAACTACGACCCGCGGGCGAAGATCATCAAGCGGATGGCGGATGAGGTGTTCGAGGTGACCGGCCGAAATCCGAAGCTCGACATCGCTCTGGAGCTCGAACGCATTGCACTGGAGGATGAGTACTTTGTGAAGCGGAAACTCTATCCGAACGTGGACTTCTATTCCGGCCTGATCTACCAGGCCATGAAGTTCCCGGTTGATATGTTCCCGGTCCTCTTTGCCATCCCGCGTATGTCCGGCTGGCTTGCACAGTGGGAAGAGATGTTGAACGACCCCGAGCAGAAGATTGCACGCCCGCGGCAGGTCTATCTGGGATATGACGAGCGTTCCTTGGAACAGTAGTCCGAGTGTCGAGCACTCTAATGTTGCTTTCGTTCATCGAAACGGCACGCCTGCGTCCCGCTTTGCGGGACTTCGGCGCGCAGGCACGCCGCTGTAATCGGAGTGCCGTTTTTTCTTTCCTGGGTCGCGCAGGCCCTGGCGGGTTACCCGCGCTTCCTGGTTCTGGGATTTTGGCGAGGATTTTTTTGCAGGTCTGTAAAAAGAGGTGGCTTCTTCCTCAAGTCACCGTGTAACATTGTTCAACGTCATCAGAAACCCGGGTGGAACAGAGAACATCCCGACATCAAGAGGGAGGATATCGTATGTTCTATCATCGAACGTTGTGTGGACTTCTTTCAGTGATTCTCATTCACTCGTTGACGGTGCTCCACGCGTAGAATCTCTGGCCGGATTATGCGGGCACGGCTCGCTGTCGTTCCTGCCATGCTGTTACGAAGCCAATCGATCTTGCGGAGTTCGACAAATCGGGACACCCCTGGAAAATCCAAAGGATCGATCGCTCCAAAGTTGGAACTGACGGAATCTACAGGCCCTTCCCTGCAGGAACAAATGTCGCGGGTGTACCGCTGGCTCCTGAGGCAATTGCGTTGGGATTCTCATACACTTCTGCTGATACAAACATCGCCTATCTGATTGGTGGTTACGGCTGGAAAGGCCGTTGGATGAACAAGCGGGGGTACATCTATGAGGGAACGAAAGCCCAGTATAACATCGGAACAATTCATCCAACATTGAAGAATCACGGCTCATATGGCGCGGCTAATGTCGGTAGTCGTGCATTCTCGATGCGGGACACCGTGGCACAAACAGGTCTTATCTACAACTGTGGCGCTTGCCACACGACGGGTTGGAAGAAATATGATGCTGCGACTCAAACGAAACGATACGCTGACCAACCCGGATTCGATGGGACGTTCCTTGAGTTCGGTGTGCAGTGTGAAGCATGTCATGGACCGGGGAAGGCACATGCTGATTCGCCGCTCGCCGTGAAACCCTTTACGTCTGGATACGATGGCGCCTACGGATGCATTAAATGTCATGCGCGAGCTGGAGGCGCAACAAGGATTCCGGTGAAATCGGGCGCAAAGTTCCTCGACCACCGTGAGCAGTACGATCAAATGCAGTTCACGAAACACCGAAGAACTGCAAAGATGACCTGTGTCACCTGCCACGATCCTCATAAGAGCACCGTATATGACCGGGGTGGATTGAAAACGGCGGCCAAGACATGAGAACCGTGCCACACGGGTAAAGCAGTATCAATCACGAAAGTGGTCGGGGGTGTCTCAACCCCGGCCCCGCATACATGTCAAGACTGCCATATGCCATATATCGGTAGCACGGCGATTGAACAGAATGTCAATCGTGCCGATCAAGCGAGCCATTTGTGGAAGATCAACACTGCTCCAGTTGGCAAAGTACCTACGATGTGGCCATCGACAGGGGGCAACGTCATCATTCCGGCAGACTCCGTCGTAGCGCATACGCTCGACTTCGCCTGCCTTGGTTGTCATACAACGCGTGATCTCGCGTGGGCGTCGAGCTATGCCAAGGGCATTCACACAAAGAGCATTGTCGTCAATGTTCCGAGTGGGATGCCGGCGGTTCCGAGTGCGTTCTATCTCGGCCAAAACTACCCGAATCCGTTTAATCCGTCAACGACAATTCGATTCGGATTACCGGAGGCCTCCGAAGTTCGGCTGGTCATCTACAATATGACGGGTCAGCACGTCGCAACAGTGGTTTCGGGTCGACTCAATGCCGGCGTCCATACCGTGCAGTGGAACGGGAGGGATGGGAAGGGCAAAGCCGTCGCAAGCGGCACTTATTTGTACCGGTTGGAGACAGAGAAGTTTATCGATGCGAAGAGGATGGTATTCATGAAATGACCTATCGCATCTCTGAGGTTCAAAGCGAAGAAGCTGCCCCGCAAAGCGGGGCAGTTTTTTTATGCTTGATATCTTCGCACATTACACATGGAGAGTTGTCGTCAGAATCTTGTTCTGTATGATTGTAACCGCTTCTTTGGTGCTTTGTAGAGAATGCTTCCATTACACATGGCTTGAGTCCCATACAAAGAATCGGTACTTTTGCTTCGCCGAATTATGTCCTTTCCCATACGGATACAGCCCAAGTATGTAATTTTCATCGCGCTGGCGCTGGCGGTGCTGATGTTTCTGACCGCATACATCGAGATCCGGCAAAGCAAGAAAGAAACGCTCCAGGCTCTGACGGAAGAGGCCACTACCCTTATCGAGACGATCAGCCACAGCGCTGCTACGACGATTCTCTCGAACATCGAAATCGAAAACCTCCTCGCGAACCAGCTGCTGAATCTTGGCCGGACGTTAGCGGAACTCGAGACAGTGCAAGGCCTTACGCAGGAACGGCTTTCGCGATTCGCACAACAAAACGATGTTGCTCGTATCTCCCTCTTTGACCGAAGAGGACGGTTTGTTACCGGCACCACTCCGCAACCTGACGAGAGTCATCAACTTGATGAATCCCTGCTTGACGAAGTGCAACCGATTCTTGACGGCACTGCTGAACTGAAAGTTATCGGCTTGCTGTCCGATCCAGCAGGGACGAATTCTCGCTACGCCGTCGCTGTTGGCAGAAGCAACAAAACGGGTCTGCTTCTTCTCGAATTGGATTCACGCTACCTGCTCGACTTTCGCAAGCGTGTTGGGATCGGGAAATTGGTGCAGGACATCGGCGATAATAGGGAGATAGTCTATGTCATTCTGCAGGATGATCAGGGAATCCTCACCGCAAGCCGCAACATCTCAATGATCAATAGAATTGAAGCAGATCCGTTTCTCCAGGAGGCGATCGCCGGTGATACGCTTCTTACCAGAGTGTTTGAATTCGAGGGTGTGGAGGTGTTCGAAGTGGTACAGCCTTTCTATGTGGAGTCTGGATTCTATGGGATTTTCCGCGTTGGACTTTCGATGGAGCGCATTCGGTCGTTTAACGAACGAACAATTCAGCGATTTGCCATTCTCTCTTTAGCGGTTATCGTGGTGGGAGTGATCGTGTTCGGATTTATTTCTTCGATGCAAAGTTATGCGCTGTTGAATGAAGAGTTCCACAAGATTCAAACCTATACAGGCACTATTCTGGACAATATGGGAGAGGCCGTTGTTGCTGCCGATCATCAGGGACGGATTACCCTTTTCAACAAGGGTGCGGAGAAGCTCTTTGGTCTGACCGCAGATTCCGTGTTGGGCAAACAGTGTGGAGCGGATATTGATGAGCCTGTTTCCTGTGTTGACCGGACGCTGCAGACGGGAATGCCGATTGAATTTGAAGAGGCAGAGTTCCGGACGAGTCGTGGCCGGCGGATTGTTGTCGGCGTCAGTACGTCGATCGTCAGAAACTCAGAGGGAGCCATTGACACCGTCGTTGCCGTTATCAAGGACCTCACCGGGCTGCGTAAAGTAGAGGAGCAGTTGAGACGGCAGGAGAAACTCACGGCGATGGGGGAGTTGGCGAGCAGTGTCGCCCACGAGATACGAAATCCGTTGAATTCCATCAGCATGACGGTCCAGCGCTTTGCTAAGGATTTTCAGCCGAAGGAGTATACGGAGGAGTACAACGCCCTCGTGAAGATGATGAACGACGAAGTCAATCGCGTCAGCACCATCATCCAGCAGTTCCTCCACTTTGCGCGTCCGCCACAATTGAACCCCTCAGATGTGAACGTCGGCGATTTCATCCGTGATGTGGTAGCGGTGATCGAAAGTGAGGCACGTGCGAAGCAGATTTCTATCGTGTCCGAGCTTCAGTTCTCAGGAACGATTCAAATGGATCGCTCACAGATGAAACAGGTCTTGCTCAATCTGGTTCAAAATGCATTGCATGCAACCGGTGAGAACGGAACAATACGTATCGCCTCCAGAATGGATAACAGCCGGCTCCATCTGGTGGTCGCCGACACAGGTAGCGGTATTCCTCCGGAGCACATTCCCAAGATATTTAACCTCTACTTCACGACGAAGCCAGATGGAACCGGTATGGGGCTGAGCATGGCTCATCAGATTGTCACTGAGCACGGCGGAAGAATCGAAGTGGAAAGCGAGGTTGGGAAAGGGACGTCTTTCACAATTCAGATGCCGGCTGTGTGAGGATAGAACAGAAACCAGGTATTGTCATTATGAAGCCACTTGAACAACTGATCGAAATCTACAAACAGGATCAAAAGTCAGTCGATAACACCTCGTTTGTGAACAACGACGAACGACTAAAGGCATTTCGTTCCATTCGTCGAGGAGTGCTTCAGGTTGTTGACGATATCAGGCATGGAAGTTTTCCAAATGACTTCGAAGGTTCAAAAAGAACGAACTGACGATTCACTATATTCTGTTTTCGGAACTTCGGGAACATTGCGATGCGTTCTGCAAATTCGGTGAAGTCCATACCATTATCAAGAAAATTGCAAAGACGGTGAGTTGATGCCAGCGGTATCCCTTCTCATCATCGATGACGAACAGCCGCAGCGCGAGAATCTCAAGGGATTCTTCGTCCGCCGGCACTATGAAGTCCTTACAGCTAACGGGGGAATGGGCGGAATAGAACTCGTTCAACGGCGGCGCGTTGATATTGTGCTGACCGACTTCAAAATGGCCGATATGACCGGGCTTGAGGTACTCAAGCGAGTGAAGGAGATCAATCCCGAAATTCCGGTTATCGTGATGACTGCGTTCGGAAGCATCGAATCGGCGGTGGAGGCGATGAAAGCGGGAGCGTTTGATTATCTCCAAAAGCCGGTCAATCTCGATGAAGTAGAACTTCTGGTCAAGCGAGCGGCTGATCAGCGGCGGTTGATTTCTGAGAATCGAGAGTTGCGAAAACAACTCGAAGAACGCTTCAGCTTCTCCGAGATCGTTTCGCAAAGTCGTGAAATGGAAGAAGTCCTGAATACCGCGGGAAGGGTTGCCAAGACGAATGCCACCGTGCTCGTGGGGGGAGAAAGCGGAACAGGAAAGGAGCTGTTTGCGCGCGCCATTCATTTTTCGAGTCTGAGGAAGGAGAAACCGTTTGTTGTCGTCAACTGTGCTGCGCTTCCGGAGACGCTCATCGAAAGCGAGCTGTTCGGGCACGAGAAAGGGGCGTTTACGGGGGCGGACAGGCAACGTATTGGCCGTTTCGAAGAAGCCGATGGCGGCACGCTGTTCATCGACGAGATTGGCGACATTCCAGCGCACATTCAGGTCAAACTTCTGCGTGTTCTTCAATCGGGCGAACTGCAGCGCGTGGGCGGCAATGAGACACTCCAGGTCGATGTTCGCATCATCGCTGCCACTAACCGTAATCTCGAAGAGATGATGTGGGAGGGATCGTTTCGGGAAGATCTGTATTACCGGCTCAACGTCGTTACGATTGTCATTCCTCCGCTGCGAAATCGAAAGTCCGATATCCCTCTTCTCATCGGTCATTTCCTGAGAAAACATGCACAGCGACACAACGCGGTCGTGAGAGAAGTCTCTCGAGAAGCCGTGGATCTGTTGGTGAAGTATGATTTTCCCGGCAATGTGCGAGAGTTACAGCATCTTATCGAGCGCGCGGTGATCCTCGGAGACGACAATCTCATCACAACGGATGACCTTCCCGCCAACGTTCGCCACCTGCGAAGCGAACAGAATATTCCCCGCGAAATCAGGACCGAATTATTGAACGAACAGCTTGAATCCTTCGAGCAAGCAATCATCCTCGCGACACTTCAGAAAACCGGTGGAAACCAGCGGCAGGCGGCAAAGCTCTTAGGCATTTCTGAACGCAACCTTCGCTATAAATTAGATAAATTCAAGAGCGACGGGTCCACCTAAGGCCTACCTACCTGCCCTGCCTGACGGCAGGCAGGTAGGCAATTCCTGCCGCAACGGTCGGCAAGAACTGACGCAGCCGAATCGTTTCCCTCCATCCAATCTCCATTTTTCCGTTTAATATCTAGCCCCACATTCTGGCACGGTGGTTGCAGGAACGACCCGCAGCACAATGCAGTGAAGACATCCGACAAGATGCTTCAGAGCGATTCATCATTAACCAACATCATCACAAGGAGATCTACCAATGAAAACCTCAGCGGCATTTGGCTTCTTGCTGGCGATGGCTCTTGGCATCTTGAGTGCCAACGATCTGTATGCGCAAGATGGAACTCCGCCCGTCAATCCCGGCAGGGGAGCGTTCTGTCCTAACTTCATCGATGAGGACGGAGACGGAATCAACGATAACATGCAGCGAATGCGCCAAGGGAATGCATGGCAGAACGGCGAGCCAAAGCACGGGCAAGGCATGCACGGCCAGAACGGCATAGGAAACCAAAATCACGGCTTTGGGATGGGAAACCATGGTGAGGGCCACGGAATGGGTAACGGGACTTGCCCAAATAACGGAAGCAGCATCGGCCAGGGAACTGGACCAGGCAATGGTAATCCCGGCAATGGTCAGCATCGTGGCGGAAGACGATAACAGCACACACTTGTAGGACGGGATGATATCCCGTCCTACAAGTATTGGCATCCTCATGAAACAAACTCTGAACATACTTCTCTTTTTGTTTTTTGCACTCTCGGTTGCAGCAGCGCAAGGAACCAATGCCGGCGATACAACCAGAACCAAGCAAAAAGTTCCCAAGGAATCGTCAAAGCAGATGCAAGGTGAGCAACGGGGTGGAATGATGCAGCAGGAACTCAAAGGCTTTATCGATGAAGATGGCGATGGCATCGACGACAGGCTGCAGCGCATGCAGGGAATGCATCAGGGTAAAGAAAAGATGCACGACCGCTTTATTGACCTCGATGGCGATGGGATCAACGACAACCGGTGCGGTCCGATGGGTCTTACGAAGCAAAAAGGGAAAACATCCCGCGGCATGCATCGATAAAAGAAGGGTGGAGAACGATGAAGCATAACCTCATGAACTCTCTGATTCTGTTTCTTCTGACACTGTTGCCTCATTTCGCGTGGGGTCAATTTCGGACGAGCGTTTCGCTCTTTAGCTCGTATGACGACAACCCTTTCCGTAACTCGTTCCAGCGACCTGACTACATCACAACCGGCGTGCTCTCTTTCGAATATATCCCTGATGAATCATCGTTCAGGTTCTTTGCAACTGGCAACCTGAGTCTCTTCAGAGATTATTCCGAACGGCGATACTTTTCAAATTCCTTTGGCGTTTCCTACACAAAGCCGTTCGGAGAAGACGAAGAGAATGCTCTCTATGTGGGGACGAGCTACTTCATGCGGTTCAACAGGGCAGCCTACGACTACTATGACTTCTCGCAGCTCATTGGCTATGTCAATCTCAAGTATTATTTGGATTATTCCGAAGGAGTGATGAGCAGAGCTGGCTACCGCCTTCGTTACCGGGGCTACAGAAATTTGGAAGAGTTTAGCTATCTCGAACATTATGGCTTCGTTCAGCTTTCAAAATTCTTTGAGTCCAAGACCACAGTGCTGGCCGAGCTGGATCTTGGCAATAAGAACTACGTTTCGACCCCGGCGTCCATGTTCACAGCGACAGGCAATATGCATGCGGCGGGAATGATGGGGGGCAGGATGGACGGCCGAATGAATCAGAATACCCGGTACGTCTCCTACAGCCGGCCATCAACGACGCAACTGATCGGCATTCTTCGAGTCGCTCAATCGTTGAGTCAGACAACGGGTGTGAGCGTGCAGTATCTCCGGCGATGGGACGTTAGCGAACGGACTCGCTTTCTTTCTAGCGGCGCCGTTGATTTCCAGGGGGATGAGGAGCTCTGGGACGATCCCTACGGCTATCAAGGGAATGAATACAACGTAACGCTGACGCAGAATCTACCCTGGGGGATGACCAGCCGCATCAGCACAGACTATCTTGTGAAAGATTACGCCCGACGAACGTTCGCGGCAACGGATACAAATACCCCCACAGGTCCGCTGCGCAGCGATACACGGCTTGTGGTAGGAATAGACCTGAGGAAGAGTTTTGGTGAAGCCTGGGGGTTCTTCGACGGATTCACGATCAGTCTGAGCTATTTCTATCAACGCAACAAGTCAAACGACCCGTACTACGATTTCCGCAACAACAGTTTCAACGTTGGCTTGGCAACACAGTTTTGAATAAACAGGGAAATGCTGCCGGCGCCGTGCATTGTGCAAAGACGTTCGCTCGTGTCGGCAGCGAATCCCTCTCAATCTACCTGACCGGGGTTCATGCAAATTCTCACATTCTTTCTATACAGGAGACAGCAATGAACAGGAGATCTAGAATCTGGCTCGCTGTTTTAGGTGGAGCATTCCTTCTTTTTACCGCTTACGCTGGCGCACAGCATCGTCACGGGGGCGGATGGTTCTCTTCACAAGAGAAGAATCCAGCCGTAGCCGCGGCGCTCTCACTTCAACCGCTGCCGATTGCGCTGGGACAATTCTATGTTGGCGATTGGGAGAAGGGTATTCTCTTCACGACTGCTCAACTGGCTCTCATTGTACCTGCGATGGTCTTGTTATCAGAGAATTCCTCTTGGGGACATCATTGGTATTACGATACTGATCCTTATCGCCGCTCATGGACAACGGCGGAGCGGGAGCGTTTCTACTATTTTATTGGTGGGTATGTCATCGTCAAGGTCATCAGTGCGTTCGACGCTGGGTATTCCGCTGAGCGACAGAATAAACACGTTTCCCTCTACTACAATGAGCAGACTCGAAGCGTAAACCTATCTCTGGCAATACCGTTGTCTCGAGAAAAATGAAATAGAAAAATTTTGTAGATCAATCGCTTCGTTCAAGGTTACACAGGAAGCTTTCAACGTTCATAACAGGTCAGTCTTGAGGGAATAAGACGGCAATTCTCGCATGAGTATGTATACGTCACTCAAAACCACGCAATAGGACCTACAACAATGAACCTCTCTCGACAACATCTGACAGCTCTTGTGACCATCTCGTTTTTCTTTTTGATTGCCGGATCATTCTCAGTATTTGCACAATGTTGGAGCGATGGCACCTAC
>JBGFRR010000125.1:0-49759 GCA_041695045.1 Bacteroidota bacterium | reverse complement strand
AGGCAGGCAGGCAGGCAGGCAGGCAGGCAGGCAGGCAGGCAGGCAGGCAGGCAGGCAGGCAGGCAGGCAGGCAGGCAGGCAGGCAGGCAGGCAGGTGTGGTTTGACTTTTTCACTGAGGAGTTACTCCACTTGTATACACCCGACGTATCGGTTTGATACACATACATCACGACGCCTGCGCGCTGAGGCCAGTGCTGAAGATGATAACAAGAAGACTGAGACTGATAACAGTCGCTTCTCCAGAAAAGTTCATCATCTCTCCTTCGGATGTGGAGTTTATCCGGAATACTCGCAGTTCACGTATGGATGAGATTCCGCTGAGGACGGAAAGGTTGGCGTGCAATGGACGGCGGAACTCATGCGGGCAGGAGGAAAGGAACGAAGCTGCAACGACAACGTCAAGGTGTCGTTACTCCTCGGGCTGTGAGGGAACGGCTCCGCTCATGAGCAGAGAAAGCGGGCGTAACGGCTCGATGTTTTCGAAGACAATCTTGATCGTTGCCATAATCGGCACAGCAAGAATCATCCCCCACACGCCCCAGAGCCATCCCCAGAAAATCAGCGAGACGAGGACCACGAGCGCGCTCAGGTTGAGACGCGTTGCCATCCAGCGCGGCTCTAAGACATTCCCCATTGCGACTTGAGTGATGCCAAGGAGCACAAGGACTAACAGTGGTTGCGAAAATGTATCGAACTGAAGGATGGAGACGACGGTCGGCAGGGCGACCGCGATGATTGAGCCGATGTTGGGAATAAAGTTGAGGAGAAACGCCAGGGTTGCCCAGATGAGTGCGAAATCGACGCCGATCGCGAGAAGAATGAAAAACGTGAGAATACCGGTGCCGAGACTAATGAGCGTCTTGGTGATAAGATACTGGCGCACTTGGGTGCTGACGTTGTCGATGATGCTCACGAATTGCTCCGCCCGTCGAGCGGGAAAGGCATGTTGGATCTTTTCTCCGAGCAAGCCACTTCCTCCTAACATGAACATCATGAAGAGGAGTATCAGGAAGAGGTTGGTGAGAAAGGTCAGGAACGAGCCGAGGCCTGCGGTCACTGTTGCGGTGAGCGACGACAGCTCAAATGCCTGCCGCCAGTCGACTTCATCGATCTTGAGGTCGAGGTCGGTTGCGGTTTGCGTAATGGTCTGAATGGCATTCTCGACGACGGCGGAAAGCCGGCGCTCGTACTTCGGCATTTCCCGCGCGAACGACTCCACGCTCGAGTACAGAATGAGCGACACCAAGAACAGAATCAATGCCATGGACAGCAACACGACCGCCAGACCAACGACCGTCGGGATGCGGCGTTCGCGCATGAATGCGACGGCCGAACTGAAGATGATAGAGAAGAAGAGCGCAATGACGAACGGCAGTAAGATCGGACGAAGTTCATACAGCACAATCCCCACGATAAAGGCGACGATGACTCCCAGCATGATGGTCGTGGGGTTGGCCACGACGGCAGGGATCGGGCTGGAGCTTTTTTTCGGAGAGTTAGTCGTTCCGCGCTTGGTTGTCATTGTGCGTGTCCGGAGAGAATCGTACGGTCGTGCAACGGCTGTCTTGCCGTTGATCAATGCGTGATCGACCTGTCAAGATATTGTGAGTAGTCCGTCAGTTTCTGGCTGTACCGTTCCGTCATGAGAGGAGACGAAATGAGAAAGTCCGCTGTTGACCGGTTGCAGGCTGTCGGGATATTATACAGGACAGAGATTCTCAGCAGCGCTTTCACATCAACATCGTGTGGGTGCGGCTGCATGGGATCCCAAAAGAAAATCAGGATGTCCACATTCCCTTCTGCAATCATTGCGCCCAGTTGTTGATCGCCTCCAAATGGACCGGACTTGAGTTTCACGATCGTTTGATTGAATGGCTTCCCCTTCTCAAGTTTCTTCAACAATACGTCCTCCACCAAGCGGCCTGTCGTTCCTGTGCAAATCAGTTTGTGGTCAAGGAGCAGTCTCCAGTTCCAATCCACCCATTCGAGTAAATCCTTTTTGCAGTTGTCGTGTGCAACCAGCGCAATTCGTTTTGAGACTTCCATTCGGTTACCTTTGCATTCTTTATTCTGATATCGTTGTCTGTCATGATGGTGGAGAACAATGACAGGTAGAATGTAAGCGAAATCCCCATCATTCGCAATCATCAACTCCTCCTGGAGCGTGATCATCGCTTGTGCGCCGAGATGAAGCCGTACGGAGGAGGTTCGAAAATAGGAGCGTCATTCTGCGCGCGGCTGCGGGGTCGGATGCTGTCAGCGCGCTGGTGGGGATGAGACTGTTGAAAAGAAAACGTGGGTCGCTTTGAGTTCGGTTTCGTGCGCGAGCACTTTGAGTTTCAGCGTTCGCTGTTCGGCTTGACGCGTGGCTTCAAGGGCTATGATGAGATAATGAACGGCGGCGTGAAACGGTCGGTGAATGGTGGGTGAGGTTTACAAGAGCTTACTTCTATCCTCTACAATGTCGATGTCCACAGCGCCATCAGGCCAGGGAATGGTCTCGGCTTCCTCCGCGTGAGCGAGGATAACCCGTTTTGCTCCACGGTCGCCTTGCAGCGACAACAATTCGGGGAAAAGTGTGCGGTCGAATAATGCCGGAACCCCGACAGTGTTCGCGTAGGAACATGCAACGACGGGAGCGCGAGTGGCGAGATGTCGGTCGATGATGGAATCCAGAAGCGCCGTCGTGAGGAATGGTTGGTCAATGACGAGGAGGAGGGCGGCCGTGCAATCGGGAGGAATGGCCGTGATGCCGGCACGAATCGATGATGCTATCCCCTCCTGCCAGTCAGCGTTGTGCACGACCGTCGCCGGAAGGTTTGCGAGTTCCGTTTGTATCTTGTTCGCCTGAGCACCAAGCACCACGTAAGTGGCTTTCGATTTGGACTGAATTGCAACCTCCACAAGGCACCGGATGAGCGGTTTGCCACGGAATGGGAGAAGCTGCTTCGGTGGTCCGAATCGTGTTGAACCGCCGGCAGCAAGAACAACAGCAGCGATGTTGTGAGCAGCCATGGCAGAATCCCGACGGATGGACGAACCGAGAAAAGATCTATTGGATCAATGGGTCGATGAACGGATGTGCACCCAAAAATCTATCACTCCCTGTTCTATCCTTCCTTTCATTTCTTCATCGTGCTCAGGATCGTCTCCATCTCGTCCATGATGCGATTCATCTTCTTCATCGTCAGCTCGAGCGGCTGTGGTGTCGTCATGTCCACGCCCGCAGTCTTCAGGAGATTGATCGGATAATCCGACCCGCCGGAGGAAAGGAACGCGAGGAATCGCTTTGCCGCTTCTCGGTCGCCTGCCAGCACCTGCTCGGAAAGCGCCACCGACGCCGTGAACGACGTTGCGTACTGATAGACGTAGAAGTTGTAGTAGAAGTGCGGAATGTACGCCCACTCCGCCTTGATCTCGTCATCCACAACACAGACGCTGCCCGCCGTAGGCGGGTGGCCGTAGTAGCGCTTGGTGATCTCCACGTAGAGCGTGTTGAGTACCTCGCCGGTGATAGGCTCGCCGCGCTCCGCCATCTCATGGAGGCGGAGTTCGAACTCTGCAAACTGCGTCTGCCGGAACACCGTCCCCTTGATGCTCTCAAGCTGGTTCCCCAGGATCGAAAGCCGCACACCGTCGTCCTGAATGTTCTTGAGCATGTAGTCGATGAGCAGCGCCTCGTTGAACGTCGAGGCAACTTCGGCGACGAAGATGGGATAATTGGCCGTCGCATACGGCTGGTGCTTGTTCGAAAGATAGCTGTGCATTGTGTGGCCTAACTCGTGCGTCAGCGTGCTGACGTCGTCGTACTTGGTGTTGTAATTCATCAGGATGTACGGATGGACGTCGTACACCGAGCCATTGGAATACGCGCTGGAGCGTTTACCCTCGGTCGGGAACATGTCGATCCACCGCTCGTTGAACAACCGCTTCACTACCTCGGTGTATTCGCTCCCTAACGGCGCGAGCGATGCGAGGATATGCTGTTGTGCTTCGGCGACCTCATAGCGGAGGTCAACGTCTGCTAAAAGCGGCGCGTACAGGTCGTAGTAATGTAACTCGTCCACACCGAGGATGCGCTTGCGGAGTTTCAGATAGCGATGGAATGTGCCGAGATGCGCGTTCACGCCTTCGATGAGGCGGTGGTAGACGGCCGTGGGAATATTGTTGGCATCCAGCGCGCTTTCGAGGCATGAAGTGTACTTCCGCGCCTTCATGTAGAACAGGTTCTTCTTCACCTCGGCGTTGAGCTGTGTGCCGAAGGTACGGTGGAAGTCGTTCAGCTTGCCGAAGAATGCCGCAAACACTTTGCGCCGGCCGTCGCGGTTTTTATCTGCGCGGTGGAGCGCAAAGGCGGCTTTGTCGAGTTTCACGCTCTTCCCGTCGCTCAGTGCGACCTCGGCGAACGGAAAGTCGGCGTCCGAAAACACCCCGTAGATGTTCTGCGCGCCGTCGGCCATCAGTCCAGCCTGCGCGATGATGCGCTCCTCGGCTTCCGTGCCGGTGTGCTCCTTGCGGCGAAGGATATCGTGTAAATAGTGTCGGTAGACGGCAAGACCCTGCTCGTGCTTGAGGAACTCGTCAATTCTCGCCTTGTCCATCTTGAGAATCTCCGGCTCGATGAACGCGGCGCGTGCGGCAAACTCGGAACCGATTTGACTCATCTCCTGCTGCATGCCGAGATACTTTGCGACGCGCGTGTCGGTATCGGAGTGCATCGCGGCATAGCTGTAGAGGCGGGCATGCTCTTTCGAAAGGTCGCTGACGAGTTCGAGGCAGGCAAGAAGCTCCGTTGCCGATGAAGCGAGTTTACCGCGGAACGATTCGACGGCAGCGATGCGCTGGACGAGCGACTCTTTCGCCTTCGCCCACGCTTCGTCGGAGGGATAAATATGCGTGAGGTCCCATGTGAATTCGTCGGGAATCTTGCTGCGGTCGCGTTCCCGCGCGAACATTGCCGTGCCCGCAATGGCAAGACTGGACATGGAGACGGCGAGGCCGAGGTGCAGGGGGCGTCCTGTATCGGGTAAAGAGAAGCGGGGATGGAGTCGATGTATGGTCATACGATGTGTGCTGTTGCGGCGTGTAATGTACGGCGAGATGTGAGAAACGGCAAGGCTAAAGCGGTGGTGGGCAGGCAGGTGTGGTTTACGTTTCCACTGAGCGGAGGTTGTGAGGGAGTTGAACTCCCGAACAACCCAAGCACACAAAGAACGTTTTTCTTTTGTCTTATCATACTTTTTGATTGTGTGTTTTCGCAGCTAATCTGTGAATCTGTGGTTAATATGTTTCGCTGAGCAGAGTTTTATCAAACCTCCGGTTTGATCGATCTTTAGAACGAACCGACAGCTCTTATTTTTCTTTCAGATTTCAACAAGGCGCTCTTGGCGTCATTGCGGTTCAACTTTCATCCAAAAGGGTTTTTCAACATCCTGCTAATGTATCGGCCCTTCGTGTTCGCGCAAGAAGCCGCCGTGTCGGTGGGAGAGGACAGCGCGAATCTCGGCAAGGATGGAGAGCGCGATTTCTTCGGGTGATTCCGCGCCGAGGTCGAGGCCTACCGGCGCGAAGAGACGAGCACGCTGTTCATCGCTCATCGCGATGCCCTCCGCTGCAAGCTGCTCAAGCAGCAGCGACGTGCGTGTGCGAGGTCCTAACAAGCCGATGTAGCGGCTGGGTGTTGAAAGGAGGAACTTGAGGAGTTGCAAGTCATGAAGAAGGTTGTGCGTCATCACGACGGCAACGGCGTGGTGCATTAGTGTGAGGGTGTTGGCGACCTCTTCAGGGCGACTGTTGATGAGCGTGCAGTTGGGGAATCGCTCGGCCGTGAGAACGGCCGGACGATGGTCGATGACGGCGACACTCCAGCCAAGTTCCTGTGCCATACGTGCAAGGGGAACGGCGTCGTTGCCGGCACCGAAGACGACGAGGGGCGTGGGAGGGTTTACCACTTCCACGAATGCCTCAACCACGCCTTCGAGAAACCGGCACTCCTTCACAGCGCTTGTTCCGCTCTCCATCGCTTGCCATGCGCTTTCTACAAGTGCTGCGGAAAGAACCGGATTGCGCACATTCTCCGCCATCTCACCATCTTCCCGAACCATCAGCCGCGTCCCGACCTGGGCGTTGAACTCCCCATCCACGCGAAACACTGTCGCAATCACACCCCGTAGTTGCCGCTTGATACATTCGTCGATGAATTCCAATTGCTGCGACGCGTTGCCCGTCAACGGCTCAATCAGCAGATGCACGATGCCGTTACACCCCATGTTCAATCCCCACACGCCCTCGTCGCTTGAGGTCATGTCATAGACTGCGGTCTCGGCTCTCCCCGAAGCCATGAGCTTGCGGGCTTTTTCGAGCACGTCGGCTTCAAGGCATCCGCCGCTCACCGAGCCGGTCATCTGTCCCGCATCGCTCACGAGCATGCGCGCACCGGGGCGGCGATAGGTTGAGCCGCGCGTCTTCACCACTGTTGCAAGCGCTGCCGGTTTGCCTGCTTGTTTCAGCGAGCGGAAGGCGGCGATGATGTCGTTGAGTTCCTTCATGGCACGGAAATAATGGGGCCGTTGAGGAGCAGGAGGATACGATTACGGTGTTTGCCAGTACTTCTCACCGCTGCTGAATTTGTGGATTCCGACGCGAGCGACCGACCGGTTAGCCTAACATCCGTCTGGCCCGCGCGACAACGTTCTCGACGGTGAAGCCATACTCCCGCATCACGACATCCACAGGAGCTGAGTGGCCGAATGTCGTAACGCCAACGACGTCGCCATAGTCTCCTACATACTTATGCCATCCCATCGGCGAGCCTGCTTCGACCGCAAGCCGCTTCTTCACTGCCGGAGGAAGAACGGCATCGCGATACTCTTTTGTCTGACGCTCGAACAACTCCCATGACGGCATGCTTACGACGCGTACCTTGAAGCCCTCGCTGACTAACTCCTCGTACGCGCCGATCACGTGTTGTACCTCGGAGCCTGTGCCGATGAGAATGAGTTCCGGTTGCGCGGAATTTTCTGCCAACACATACGCGCCGTGAATAAGATGTTCTGCTGCTGCGTATTTCGTCCGGTCGATCTGAGGAATGTTCTGCCGTGTCAACGCGAGCGCAACCGGGCCGGCGGTATGCTCAATCGCAACTCGCCAGGCAACGGCAACTTCACTCGCATCCCCAGGCCGGATGACGGTGATGTTGGGGATCGAGCGGAGTGAAGCGAGCTGCTCAACGGGTTGGTGCGTTGGGCCGTCTTCCCCTAACCCGATACTGTCGTGCGTGAAGACGTAGATCGGCCGGATGCCCATGAGCGCGGCAAGGCGAATGGGGGGGCGCATGTATTCCGAAAAGATCAAGAATGTTCCGCCGTAGGGGATCATCCCGTCGGTCAACGCAATGCCGTTGAGGATGGAACCCATGGCATGTTCGCGCACGCCGAAGCGAAGGTTGCGCCCTGCGTACGAGCCGTGTTGGAATTCTGGAAAGTTCTTGAGATAGGTGTTGTTGGATGGCGTGAGGTCGGCCGAGCCTCCGATCAATGTGGGCAGGTAGGGAGCAATGGCGTTCAGCACTTTCCCCGATGCTTCGCGCGTAGCCATAGCGCTGGCCCCGAAGGTGGGAAAGGCTTGCTTCCATTGTTCGCCATACTGGTTCTGCCGCATGGTGGCGAACTCCGCCGCCAATTCAGGATGCTGCTTTTGGTATCGCTCCAGCATGGTATTCCAGAGCGATTCCCATTTCTTCCCTTGCTCAACGGCCTTCCTGAAGTGGGAAAGCACATCGTCAGGAATACAGAAGTGTTGTTCGGGATCCCAGCCAAGCCGCTCTTTCGTCAGCTTCACCTCTTCTGCACCTAAGGGGGCACCGTGCGCTTCGGCAGTATTCTGTTTGTTCGGACTGCCGTATGCAATATGTGTACGGACGTTGATCAGCGAAGGGCGTTCTTCTTCATCCTCGCGGGCAGTGCGGATTGTGTTGTGGATCGCTTCCAGGTCGTTCCCATCTTCCACCGTCTGGACGTGCCATCCATACGCCTCGAACCGCTTTACCACATCTTCAGAGAATGCAAGGTCGGTGCTGCCGTCGATGGTGATGTGGTTGTCGTCGTACAGATAAATGAGGTTGCCTAACTTCAAATGTCCTGCCAACGACGCCGCTTCCGAGGCCACGCCTTCCATCAGGTCGCCGTCGCTGACGATCGCAAAGATGCGGTAGTTGACGACGTCGAAGCCGGGCCGATTGTAACGTGCTGCGAGATATTTCTGCGCGATAGCCATTCCGACGCCATTGGCGAATCCCTGTCCGAGCGGTCCTGTGGTTGTTTCTACGCCGGGTGTTAGATGCGATTCGGGGTGGCCGGGAGTCTTGCTTCCCCACTGCCGAAAGTTTTTGATCTCATCCAGCGAAAGATCGTAGCCGGTCAGGTGCAAAAGCGAATAGAGCAACATGCAACCATGTCCCGCAGAGAGAATGAATCGATCGCGATTGTGCCATTTGGGATTTGCGGGATTGTGTTTGAGATGGCGCGTCCAAAGAACGTACGCCATAGGGGCCGCGCCCATGGGCATGCCGGGATGTCCGGACTTTGCTTTTTGGACTGCATCCATGGCGAGCGTGCGAATGGTGTTGATGCAGAGTTGGTCGAGAGAGGCTGGAGTCATGGTTTCATTTGCAGTGTGAGCTGATTGAGTCAATAACTGCTCAAGATACGAAAGGGGTACTTCTTAAGAAAGGAGAAGACGACAAAATTCTCTGGGAGGCCAGTTGTGAGTTTCAAGCAAGCAGTTGCTCCACATATCTCGCAATCGCTGGTGCGGCGGTAAGTCCGGGGGATTCGATACCGATGAGGTTCACGAATCCCGGAAGCCCGCGTTCCCTTTCATGCGCGATTACAAAATCGCGCGGCGGCTCCCCTTTGCGCTGTAACTTTGGACGGATGCCAGCCATGTCCGGAGTGATGTCATCATCAGAGATGGCAGGAACGATTCTGCGGATCGATTCTCCAAACGCACGGTGCTTCGATTCATCGACAGTGTAGTCAATCACACCGGCCGGCAAGTATTCAACGTCGGGACCAAACTTCAGTCTCCCTCCCCAATCGAGAAGCGCATGCACACCGAGACACTCACCACCGGATACCGGATAAACGAGACGTGAGACGAGCTTTGACTTTGAAGGGGAGACGGAGAAATACGAGCCTTTCGCGTAGCTCAGTTTGTAACCGGCCGCCTCTACGTTGATGCCAACGAGCGACGCAACGCGGTCTGAAAAGAGTCCTGCTGCATTGATCACGTTCTCTGTGGAAAATGAAGAACGAGAGCCCGACTCGTTGACGGTGATTGAATAACCACTACTCGCCGGTTCGATGCCAACTACTTCACACCGGTGTTGAATGGTCACACCATTCTCAACAGCAGTGTGGTAGAAATAGTCCATCAATTCGTGCGCGCTGATGATGCCGCTGAGCGGCGAAAAGATTGAGCCTATGGTGTTCACGTTTGGTTCGAGCTTCTGTGTCTGATCGCGATCGAACATCTGCAACTCAACGCCATTCTTCCGGCCGTTTTCGAAAATCGCTTCCAGCCGCTTCAACTCTGCCGCATCTGTTGCTGTAATGATCTTGGTAATCTGTCGATGGGCGATGGTATGCTTCTTGCAAAGAGCATACAACTCATCACGTCCTTCGACACACAATCGCGCTTTCAATGATCCGGGTGTGTAGTAGATTCCCGCGTGGATGACTTCGCTATTGCGGCTGGAGGTTTCCATGCCGTATTTCTCGTTCTTTTCCAGCACGAGGAGGTTCTGATGACGCTCGGACATTCTGGCCGCAATGGCGAGTCCGACAACGCCGGCACCGATAATCGTCGTTTCAACGTCAGGCATGAAGTGCTGGAGTATTGGATTGATGAAAGAAAAACGCCTTCTTAAGATACGAAATGAGGAGGCGCTTTACCAGAAGCTTCGTTAAGAAAACAATTCTGCAACCGTTCCGCGTCTGACGATTTCAGCGTCTGACGATTTCATCCGATTTCTCTTGACTTAGCATCCGAACTTCCATAGATTACGACCATCACGATGGAGAAGAGCGTCTACATGGATTTAAACACATCCCGATTGTATCCCCCCTAATTCCTCACGCGGCCCGGTTTGCCTTTTCGAAACCAACACCTTGGCACCGCGTGAGCGGTGGGTGTTGGTTTCGCATTTTTCGGGGATGGTTGAATCCGGGGATGCCCGTGTGAGGAAAGGAGTGCCGAGCGATGAGACACTATTTGGAGATGCGCTGCAAACGATGCAACACGGTTATGGTGTATGTGCAGCGGCGGGGAACGAGCCAGGGTATGTGGTTGTGCCCCGTGTGCGCAAGTGCACGGCGTGTTCGCCTATCGCTTCCGGACGAGGAAGAACAGGCTCCCGTCGGTCCCAAAGATTCCGACGGAAGCTTCAGTTCTGCCTGAGTTTGCCACACCAGGAGAAAGGAGACGTAAAGCCATGCTGAATAAGAAGAAAATCCGGGTACTTCACCATGCTCTGGATGCCATGACCACGGAACCTCAAAGGCAGCAATCGCGTAACGACGCGGCTCGAAAAGACGGTTACGCTGCAAACGACCTGGCGCGGTTCAAAGAAATCATCCTCGCGATGAGGGCCGATGTGCTCGAGGATATCCGGATGCTGCGGGAGACAACGCAGGCAGTCATGTCCG
The DNA here is from genome assembly GCA_041695045.1 of Bacteroidota bacterium. Lineage (GTDB taxonomy): Bacteria > Bacteroidota > Ignavibacteria > UBA10030 > UBA10030 > JBGFRR01. The sequence goes on along the minus strand of JBGFRR010000125.1, from coordinate 39,052 downwards.
GTAATCCCGGCGCGGGGATGCACCATCACGGTTCAACGTTCATGGAACACTCGATGGAAGCGGTGGCGCTTGAACAGAACGCGGCGCTCCTGAACCGACAAACCAAGCTCCTCACTTCGCTCGATGCAGCCCTGAAGCGCATTGACAACGGGACGTACGGTTTCTGCACATCCTGCCAGAAGCTGATCGAACAGGAGCGTCTCGAAATGGTGCCGCACACGCAGCAGTGCATGCAGTGTAAAACCGGCAGGCCGATGACACCGTTGGGCATGCGAGTGTCCCCATGACGATGACGCAGTACATGGAAGAGCTGAACCGCCTTCTCCTGCAAATGGCAACATTGTCGGAGGAAATGGTCGGGCGCGCAGTGGAAGCATTAAAAAACCATGATGTCCTCACAGCGAGAGTAGTGATCTCCAAGGATAGGGAGATTGACCGGTTGGAGGTGGAGATCGACCGCTACATTCTGGAGATGCATGCGCGCTATCAGCCGGTTGCCGTCGACCTCCGGCTCATCCTCAGCGCCCAGAAGATCAACAACGACTTAGAGCGTGCCGCCGACCACGCAGTCAGCATCGCAGAGGGTGCGCTCGCTCTTGCCGGCGCTCCGTATGCAAAGCCGCTTGTGAACATTCCCCGCATGGCGGATATTGCCAGGGACATGCTGCGGCAGGCAATCGACAGCTTCGTCTATCGAGATGTGGCACTCGCGCTCAGTGTCAAGAAGAGAGATGATGAAATCGATGCGCTGTATCAGCTTGTGCGTCAACGGCTGGTGGAGATCGTACAGGCCGACCCTGCCAACATCGGGCAGGCACTTTCCCTGATGGCTATCAGCATCGACCTTGAGCGTATTGCCGACCTTGCGACGAACATCGCCGAGGAGGTTGTTTTCATCACCGATGCGGAGATTGTGAAGCACCAGTTGTGAGAAGGTGTGCGAGAGTTATGCGCGTCGCGTTGTGCTGCTCACTTGCCTGTTACCACTTCCGAGTTTCCTTCTACCTGTTCCTTTCTCTAAGAACCATTCCGCTTTTCCGATAAATGGAAGAGCGCTGAGGTTTTTTCCTAAGTTCGCCAGAGACCTTCCACTGGGGAGTTCCACGCTGTGCACTCCTCGCTCGGCGATGTCGATTCTCACAACACGAGAAGCTCCCAGCAGGTATTTCGATGGCATGGAACTTGACATTCTGAAGCATGGCGACACCGTCGGCGAGTTGGATAATTCGTAGAATCCTCTGCGACGGATACCTCTCAGACTGATGAAGGGAATGGTTATGAGCAAGACCAAACAGCGAAAGCGCACACGGCGCGTGTTACCGTATGCGCGCGAAACCCAGCTCATCTGGGGAAAGTCCTTCACACCGAAGTGGGATTACAACCATCACGTCGTTCCGCCACTCTCGTCTTCCTCCACCTTCCGGATGACGACGACGGAACGTGGAGCAAAAGGGTTCGTTGAGTTTGCGCATCATGGAGGAGACTTTCGTGTTGAGTCAAAAGCGCCTATCTATCTCTACGACAGGCTGGGCGAGCCGAACAAAGACCTGCTCGAAGAAAACCTCGCTACTGCCGAGGGAGGTGAGTGTGCTGTAACGTTCGCCACCGGAATGGGAGCGGTTTCTGCGCTATGCGGCGTCCTGCTCGGTAGCGGTAGCGAGATTGTCGCCCACTCCCTTCTCTACGGTTGTACTTACTCACTCTTCAAGAACTGGCTGCCGCGGTATCGCATCAAGGTAAAATGGGTGGATTTTCGCGACCACCGGGCGCTGAAGGCGGCGATTACCCCAAGCACGCGGCTTCTGTATTTTGAGACGCCCGTCAATCCCACCCTCGACGTTATCGACATCGGCGGCGTGGTGGAGATGGCAAAGCGTTCCAACGCGCGGCGAGCATCGAAGGACAAACTCTACACCGCTGTCGACAACACGTTTGCGACGCCGTTTTGCCAGCGGCCGAGGACACTCGGAGTCGATTTCGTCGTTGAATCGCTCACGAAAGGCATCTGCGGTTTCGGAACCGATATGGGCGGTGTCGTTGTCGGTCCATGCTGGAGCTATGATCCGCTGCTGATGTATCGAAAAGATTTCGGCGGCGTGTTGAGCGCGAAGAGTGCGTGGCCAATTCTCGTGTATGGACTGCCGTCGTTAGCGGTCCGATTTCGCCAGCAGATGGAGACGGCGCGGAAGGTCGCCGAATTCTTAGAGCGTGACAGTCGGATTGCGAGAGTCGGCTATCCGGGACTCGAGTCGTACCCGCAACGTAGTCTTGCGCAGAGGCAGATGCGCGACTATGATGGACGCTTTGCTCCCGGCACGCTGATGTATTTTATCCCCAAGGGAAGAACGACCGCCGACCGCCAACGGAAGGCACGCCGGATAGTGAACGTTATCGCCAGGAACGCCTACACCATAACACTGGCCGTGAGTCTCGGCAACATCCGCACGCTGATCGAACATCCGGCATCCATGACGCACTCGAGCATCCCGGCTGAGGAACAACTGGCACGCGGCATGGATCCGGGAGGAATTCGGTTGTCGATCGGGCTGGAGCGGGCGGAGGATTTAATCTTCGACCTGAGGAAAGCTCTGGATCGTCTGTGATGAGTGCATTGCCGGCGAGCGTTACTTGATTCAAAACTTCGACCGTAGGGTTGACTTTCCAGCTGAATTGAGCTATATTCCTCCCGACCCGGAGAAGGAATTCCGGGTTCTTCTTTTCCCGAAGGGATTTCTTTTTAACACATACCATTCCGCGATAGCTCAATGGGTAGAGTCCCGCCAGACAGCGGCGGGATTTCGAGCCGTCACCTTCGGTGCCGACTCTCAACATGCGGATACAGTGCATCCTACTCCAGTGGATGCGAAGTGATTGTGTGAAAAAACCAGTATGCAGTAAGCTGTCTTGTTCTTTTGATAATCCGAGATTCCGCGATAGCTCAATGGTAGAGCATGCGGCTGTTAACCGCAGGGTTGTAGGTTCGAGTCCTACTCGCGGAGCCTGAAGGCCCGGGAGACATTCGTTTCTCGGGCTTTCGCTTTTTCTTATGCCCCACCCTCGATTTGCTCAGCGTCCCCCGCTGAGCACACAGAAGCTCTGCGCCGCGTTGCATCTCCCTCCAATTCCCCCTATATTGACGGCAAGTTGTTCTCTCTACAAAAAATATTCCTGAGGAGTCGAGAATGTTCAAAGGCGGCATGCCGAATATGCAAAATCTGATGAAGCAAGTGCAGCAAATGCAGGAACGCGTGGCAAAAGTGCAAGCTGAACTGGAACAGAAAACCGTCACGGCCGATGCAGGCGGAGGAATGGTCAAAGCCACTGCGAACGGCAAGCAACAGCTTGTGAAGGTCGAAATCGAGAAAGAAGTTGTGAACCCCGAGGAGAAAGAGATGCTCGAAGACCTTGTCGTAGCTGCCGCCAACAAAGCCCTCGAAAAAGCCGCCGCCATGGCACAGGAAGAAATGCAAAAAGCCACCAGCGGGATGTTGCCCAACATCCCCGGCCTCAATTTCCCCGGCATGTAAGCCACGATGTATACCGCCGAATCCGTCGAACAGCTTGCCGAACAGTTTGCTCAGCTCCCGGGCATCGGGCGAAAAACCGCCCATCGCCTCGCCCTCTATGTGCTCAAAATGAACCGCGAGGAGGTGGTGACCTTCGCACGGGCGCTCGTTGCCGTAAAGGACAAAGTGCGCTACTGCTCCATCTGCTCGAACATTACGGAAACTGACCCCTGTGCACTTTGCTCCAACCCCAAGCGCGACCGCTCGGTGATCTGCGTCGTCGAAGAGCCGAGCGACGTGATTGCCCTCGAGCGGACGAACGATTACAGGGGACTCTACCACGTGTTGGGCGGAGCGTTGTCGCCGCTGGACGGCATCGGTCCAGATGAGCTCAGAGTGAAGGAGCTGTTGGAGCGGCTCTCGAAGGAGCCTGTGGAAGAGGTCATCCTGGCGATGAATCCCAATATCGAAGGAGAGGCCACGACGGTCTATCTCTCAAAACTCCTGAGGCCGCTCGTGGGAAACATCACACGCATTGCTCGCGGCCTGCCGATGGGCTCGGACCTCGAATTTGCGGATCAAGCGACGCTTTCACGCGCGCTGGAGGGACGCATTGCCATCTGACGAAGTGGTGCGGTTATGAAGCGAATCCTTGTGTTGCTGTGTGCGTGTGTTCTGGTCGCATGCGACGTGTTTCAGACCCGCGATCCCGACCCGCCAACGCAGACGAGCGCGACGTTCATTCCACCCACCGAGCCGGTCATTGTGTTTTCCAACATGATGAATGCATTCCGCGAGCTAAGCACCGTGAACTATGTTCGTTCCTTTGCCGATTCTGCAACGGCCTCGCGCAGTTATCGGTTTGAAGCAACGCCGCAAGCGCGGCTGCGCTATGCAACGGTCTTCTCGCAGTGGAGCCGACAGTCGGAGCAGCAGTTCTTCGAGAACGTGAAGGCGCGCATTCCTGCCGGTACTGCACCGTCGCTTGAGTTCACGTCGCTCGTGGCGCAGTCGATTCAAGCGGACTCGGCGCAGTACGAAGCCACCTACAGGCTGGTTATTCCGCACGGTATCTCAACGATTCCCAACGAAGCGCGCGGGCGTGCCCTGTTCCACATGATTGCCGACCGTTCGCGCAACTGGGTCATCTGGCGCTGGGTGGATGTTGCCATCGCATCACAGGATTTCACATGGAGCGATTTCAAGGGGGAGTTCGGGCAGTGAAATGAACGCTGGATTGTAACTCCTCAGTGAAAAAGTCAAACCACACCTGCCTGCGGTCCCGTGTTTGGGGATCTCCCGCTTCTCAGTCCCGCCTTCTAGGGATCCCGCTCACAGGCGGGATCCAAAGAGCGGGAGATTCCGCTGCAAGCCCCGTTAACGGGGCAAGCGGGATTCCAAAAGAGCGGAACCGTACAGCGGGACAGGCAGGTGTGGTATTGTTTTCAAGTATTTTTCCGCTGAGCGGTTACGAGGCAAGATGGAAACCCATGTCGGTGAAGAAGATATCAATCGTCATATCGATTGTGGGATGTATGGCCTGCAATCCCTTTGCGCCGGGGCTGGATATGAGTGAGGATGATGAATCCCTGCTCGGCGACCGCACCACCATCGACGGTGTGTTCCGGAACATCCGCTACGCGTACACGTTTCGCGATACAAGCATCTACGGCCAGCTCGTGAGCTCGGAATTCCGCTTCATCTATCGCGATTATGATCGAGGGGTCGATGTCACATGGGGGCGGGATGAGGAGATGCGCACGACAAACGGATTGTTCCAGAACGTCCAGCGTCTCGACCTTGTGTGGAACAACATCATCGCAACGTCGCTGGATTCGTTGCATACTCACGCCACCGTGCTGCGGAATTTTGACTTGACGGTTACCTTCAACCCGAGCGATATCATCCGTATCGGCGGCTATGTCAACCTCACACTCGTTCGCCCTCGCGCCAATCAGCCGTGGATGATTGTTCGCTGGCGGGACGAGTCGCTGTAAAGACAATATGCCTATGATTGCATACCAGGGTGAACCCGGAGCGTTTAGCGAGCACGCAGCCAAAGCATTGTTCGGAAACAGTGCGCGCACGAAGCCCTGCGAATCGTTCAAGGAGGTATTCGATGCCGTCTCATCCGGCAGAGCACAGCGTGCCATCGTCCCGGTCGAAAACTCCCTCTTCGGAAGCGTGCATGAGGTGTACGACCTTCTCCTTGCCCACAAACTCCATATTGTGGGCGAGGTGAAGCTTCGCATTCAGTTGCACGTGATGGCACTTCCCGGCGTGACGATGAACACCGTTCGCTTGATCTACTCCCATCCACAGGCGCTCGGACAGTGCGACCGGTTTCTCCGCTCGCTCAACGGCGTTCAGGCAGTAGCGTACTACGACACGGCAGGTTCAGCCAAGATGATCCGTCGCGAACAGCGACACGATGCGGCCGCTATTGCAAGCACAGAGGCGGCGCGGGTGTACAAGCTCCATATTTTGAAAAAAAACGTGGAAAGCAACCACCGGAATTTCACACGCTTTCTCGTGTTAGCGCGCAGGCCGGTGAAGCGCAATGGTTCGATGAAGACATCGATCGTCTTTGCCGTTAAGGACGTTCCCGGAGCGTTGTTCAAAGCGTTAGCAGTCTTTGCACTGCGCGAGGTCAATTTGCTGAAGATCGAATCCCGCCCGCTTGTCGGCAGACCGTGGGAATATCTCTTCTATCTCGACTTCGCCGGCTCGCAGGAAGACAAACAAGTACGGCAGGCGTTGAATCACTTGCAAGAATTGAGTACGTTCATTCGCATCCTCGGTTCCTATCCACACGGTCGGACGGTCTCCGGATGATTCTCGGCTACCTCCTCAAAGAAGGGCTTTCCGGGTTCCGGCGCGCGAAGCTTTCCATGTTTGCCGCCATTGTGACTGTCGCTATCTCTCTGCTCCTGCTCAGCTTCTTTTCCATCCTCTTAATCAACGCCAACAGTGTTGTGACGTCGTTACGCGACAAGGTGGAGCTGGAGGTGTTTCTTGCGGATTACCTTTCGAACGAAGAGGTCGATGGCCTGCGCGCCACGATCGCCGGAATCGAGGGGGTGAAAGAAGTGCGGTTTGTGTCAAAGGAAGAAGCGGCGGAAATCTTTCGCCGCGAGTTCGGTGAAGATATCTTCAAGGTGCTCACCTTCAACCCCCTTCCCGCATCGTTTAAGGTTTTGCTGAAGGATGGATACAAGACCGCAGCCGGCGCAGAATCGATCTATACCGCGGTCAAAGAGCTCAAAGGCGTCGATGATGTCATCTATCGTAAGACTTTGCTGGAAATGCTCGACCGCCGGGCGCAGACGTTCCTCTGGCTTGCGTTGAGTGTCGGCATCTTCGTGACGGTCTCGGCGATCTTCCTCGTGGCAAACACCATCCGCCTCGCCATCTACGCAAAGCGGAAAATCATCCAGACAATGAAGCTCATCGGTGCGACGCGGGGATTGATCCGCATACCGTTCATTATTGAGGGACTTGTGCAGGGACTCGTTGGAGGCATCATCGCCGCGCTGATTGTGTTCATCGTGTTTGAGTATGTAGAGCGGTGGGTCGCACTGCAGCTTTCCGACCTCATCGCCGTCGACCGCCTTTATTATCTGCTTATCATCGGAGTCGGATGCCTGTTAGGAGTTCTCGGAAGTGCTCTCTCCATCCGCAGGTTCATCGGCGAAACGATTGCCGAACGATAACCAGCGCGTTGCTTTTTCATCAATTGTTTTATAGACTGTCCGCCGATTGTCCCGCGTAGAACGTTCACGCTCGAACCATCATGAAGAACACCCTCGCCTTCTACACTTCCTCGATCGGTAAGAAAGTCATCATGAGCTTGACGGGGCTGTTTCTGATCCTCTTCCTCGTCCAACACTTGGCCGGTAATCTCCTGCTCCTCAATGACGACGGCGGCGCCCAGTACGATGCGTATGCAGAATTCATGGCCAGCAATCCGCTCATCCGCGCGATCGAGATTCTCCTCTTCGCTTCGCTCTTCGGCCATTCGGTGAGCAGTGTGTATATCTGGCTGCAGAATCGGCGAGCGCGCCCCACGAAGTACGAGGTCTACAAGCTTAAGGACAACACCCCGCTCGAATCGCGCATCACCATGTTGACCGGCTCGATCATCTTTATCTTTCTCGTTGTCCATCTCAATAAATTCTTTGTCCCGATGCGATTGTCGGGCGAGCATGTCTCCGGCTATCAGCTCGTGCAGCAGGCCTTTTCGAGCGCAGGTTACTGTGCATTCTATCTGTTTGCATTCGTCCTCCTCGGCTATCACTTAAAGCACGGTTTTCAGTCTGCCTTCCAGACGCTCGGTCTGCGAAGTTCTACGTACGACGGCGTGCTCAAGGCGATTGCGTTTCTTATCTGGTTCGGTGTGCCGTTAGGCTTTGCCATTCTCCCCATCTACTTCTACTTCTTCAATCCCGCGCCGGCAGCGGTGGGAGCGTACTGACCATGAAGCTTGAATCGAACATTCCCGACGGTCCAGTCGAAAAAAAGTGGGACACCCATCGCTTCAACCTGAAGCTGGTCAACCCCGCCAACAAGCGAAAGTACAGCATCATCGTCGTCGGAACGGGCCTGGCCGGAGCCTCTGCGGCAGCGAGTTTAGGCGAGTTGGGGTACAACGTTCTCTCGCTCTGCTACCATGAGTCGCCACGCCGCGCCCACAGTATCGCTGCGCAGGGGGGCATCAACGCGCCGAAGAACTACTCGAACGACGGCGACAGCATCTGGCGGTTGTTCTACGACACGGTGAAGGGGGGCGATTACCGTGCGCGGGAAGCCAACGTGTACCGGCTCGCGCAGGTGAGCAATACCATCATCGACCAGTGTGTAGCGCAGGGCGTGCCGTTTGCGCGTGATTATGCCGGCTATTTAGACAACCGCTCGTTCGGCGGCGCGCAGGTATCACGCACATTCTACGCCCGCGGGCAAACAGGACAACAACTTCTCCTCGGCGCGTACTCCGCACTCTGCCGCCAGATCGATGTGGGGAGAGTACGATTCTTCCCGCGCCGCGAGATGTTAGACCTTGTTGTGATTAACGACCAAGCGCGTGGCGTTGTGTGCCGCAACCTTGTGACGGGCGCCATCGAACCCTACGCTGCCGATGCTGTCGTGCTTGCAACGGGCGGCTACGGCAACGTCTTCTACCTCTCAACGAACGCCAAAGCGTGCAATGCAACGGCCATCTGGCGCGCCTACAAGCGCGGGGCGGCGTTTGGGAATCCCTGCTTCACACAAATCCATCCGACCTGCATTCCCCAGAGCGGCGATTACCAGTCGAAGCTCACGCTCATGAGCGAAAGTCTCCGCAATGACGGGCGCATCTGGGTGCCGAAGAAGAAAGGAGACAGACGCAAGCCGAGCGAGATTCCGGAGAGCGAACGCGATTATTATCTGGAACGCATCTACCCGGCATTCGGCAATCTCGTGCCGCGTGACGTTGCATCGCGCGTAGCCAAGCGAATGTGCGATGAAGGCTACGGCGTTGGCCCAACAGGGCGCGCGGTGTATCTCGATTTCTCCGACGCGATCAAGTGGCTCGGTAAGAGCGTCATCGAGGAGCGCTACGGGAACTTGTTCGACATGTATCATGAGATCACCGGCGAAGACCCGTACACCACGCCGATGCGCATCTACCCCGCCGTGCACTATACGATGGGCGGCCTGTGGGTCGATTACAACCTGATGAGCACCATCCCCGGCCTGTACGTGATCGGCGAGGCGAACTTTTCCGACCACGGCGCCAACCGGCTTGGCGCGAGCGCATTGATGCAAGGGTTAGCGGATGGGTACTTCATTTTGCCATACACCATCGGCGATTATCTTGCGACAACGAGCTTCAAGTCGATTTCGACAGACGACGCTCCCTTCAAGGAGGTGCTAAGCGGCGTGGAGGCGACAGTGAAGAAGATGATGTCGATGAACGGATCGAAGACGGTGGAGGAGTTTCATCGTGAGTTGGGGATAATCGTGTGGGATCACGTTGGGATGGCGAGGAACACAGCCGGCTTACGGAAGGCGTTGGAGGAAATTCCCAAGCTCCGCGAGGAGTTTTGGAGAAATTTGAAGATTGTTGGAAGCGCAAGCGAATTGAACATGGAGCTCGAGAAGGCCGGCCGTGTGGCGGATTTCCTGGAGTTGGCGGAATTAATGGCGCGCGATGCGTTGCACCGTGAAGAATCGTGCGGTGGACATTTCCGCGAAGAACATCAAACGGAAGAAGGAGAGGCAAAGCGCAACGATGCAGTGTTTAGCTATGTGGCCGCGTGGGAGTATGCCGGCGAAGGCAAAGAACCGGTCCTTAACAAAGAGCCGCTCACGTTCGAGTATGTAAAACCTGCACAGAGGAGCTATAAGTAGTTGATAACCTCTGACTCCTTGCGACCCTTTGCGGGCTTGGCGGTTAGATATCTAAACCGCAAGGGACGCCAAGAACCGCAAAGGGTATAGCGACACATTGCGCGCTTGCCTGCTGCACACAAAACGGCGCTTACGGCAGGGGGCCTTCCCGCCAACGCTCATGCCTTTCTGTGGCAGGCGGGGCGTCTTTGCGGTTTGTCTTTCATCCATAAGGGTTTTTCAACACCTGCTAATGTGCCGTCCCGAAAATACGTTAAATAATCCATGGAAAAGATTCAACCGCGAATCCTCGCGAATGGAGTTCTTTTTGAAACCCATTCGCGCCAATTCGCGCGGATTGGCGGTTCTACTTTTTCAACCTATTTCAGGGGCGCGACACTAAGAACCTTTTGGAGATTGATGAACGAATAGCGATGAACCGATAACGACATGAACTTCACACTCAAGATATGGCGACAGAAGAACGCAAACGACTCCGGAGGGTTCAAAACCTACGCGGTTCAGGACATCTCACCCGACGCCTCGGTGCTTGAGATGCTTGACGTGTTGAACATTGAACTCGTGAAAAAAGGGGAGGACCCTGTGGCGTTCGACCATGATTGCCGTGAAGGTATCTGCGGAAGTTGCGGCGTAGTGATCAACGGCCGCGCGCATGGGCCGGCTCACGGTGCGGCAACGTGTGAAGTGCGGATGCGCGCGTTCCCGGATGGCTCAACGCTCGTTATCGAGCCGTGGCGCGCCAAGCCCTTTCCGGTTGTGAAGGACCTCGTGGTTGATCGCTCGGCGTTCGACCGGATCATGGTAGCGGGAGGCTACATTTCGGCTAAAACCGGTTCTGTGCCCGAGGCGAACTCCATCCCTGTTCCCAAACCGATCGCAGAAGAGGCGATGGATGCGGCGGCGTGTATCGGTTGCGGCGCGTGTGTGGCGGCGTGTCCGAACTCATCGGCGATGCTCTTCGTTGCAGCCAAAGTTTCCCACCTCGCACTCCTTCCTCAAGGCAAACTAGAACGGAAAACCCGGGCCCAGCGGATGGTTGAACAGATGGACGCGGAAGGTTTCGGCAACTGCTCCAACAACTACGCGTGCGAGGCGGAATGTCCCAAAGAAATTTCGGTTGCCCATATCGCGCGGCTTAATCGCGAATTCTTAATCGCCAAGTTGACGTGAGCTTCATCTCTCTCCTGCGGTTGCTGTATTTGCCTGTGTTTGTTTTCGTGAGCTATGATTCCTGGTCGTACATTATCAAACACTAAGGTCCGTGGAATCATGTAAGGGCCGCAACGTTCTGCATGAAGTGCGTCTTGAACCGCCCCCTGCGAGAGTGCGCACAGGAGTGTATCATCGCCGAAGTCATTGCGCTGATTTATTCAAGAAAGCTCACCCCTTCGTTCCTGCCGCGAACGCTCAACTCACACCACCATATACCTCCGCAACAATCGTATCCCTGCGAGCAAGAATACCGCGAGTGGAAGCCTAACAGGCTGTTGAAAAACTGATTCTAGAGTGGCGTCAGGAGTCCCGGTACGGGATGTCCCGCTTCTTGGATTCCGCTTTTATGCGGGATTCCTGGGAAGCGGAACTGTAAAGCGGCATTTCCTCCTGACACCACTCCGTTTCCTTTTTCAACATCGTGCCAAGCAACGCCGAGCCTCCGATCACGCGGCCGGTAACAAACGACAGCGGTTCTTCCTCATACAAAAGCTTGGGTAGGTTCTCATACCCCCAGAATTGCACCTCTTCTGGATGATTTTTTCGGCGTGAAAATTCAAAGAGGAGTGTCCTTGCTCCGAATAAACTGCCACACAGCAACCGAGCGGGCTTGCTTTTGTTAGGATTCCTTACTATTTTACCTCTCGACATAACTCTTATATGGTTGCGTTCATCTATCCAATCACGGCAACCATCAAATCATTTCTTGCAAAGAAAGGACACTCAGCGAACGATGTTGAAGTGATGCATAACGCCTGGTTCAAAGCCGTCACACTGAGCGCTGTGCTGTGGTGCTATCCCTATGTGAACAAGGGGGAGTTCTGAACTCGCAAGAAACACCATCACAAGGAATAGCCGAATTGTAGATTCACCGTACATAAGATGCTATTCGGCTATTCCTTTTTTGAAAAATGACGCTATGCCATCACCATTTGACCTCGACCATCAGAACAAAAATATCGATAGCCGCATTGTGGCTGCGCTCGAGCGGATATCCGAAGCGTTCCGCGTACTGTTGTGGAACGAGGGAAAAGAGTTTTCGCTCAGCCCGCTCCAGGTTCAAATTCTGATTTTTCTGTCTACCCACAGCGAAGACAAGCGCAAGGTGAGTTACCTTGCAGAAGAATTCAATATGACGAAGCCGACGGTCAGCGATGCAGTGAAGGCACTCGAGGAAAAATCTCTCCTTAAGCGCAAGGATAATCCACACGACTCCCGGAGCCAGTACCTCGAATTGACGCGAAAGGGAAGGGAGATCGCCGAGCGTGCTTCCCGATTCGCCGATGAATTACAAAAGCCAATCGGTGAACTCAGTGCAGATGAAAAAGTGAATTTTCTGTTGAACTTAATGGACATCATGTATCGCCTCATGGAAGCGGGCGTCATAACCATTCAACGAATGTGTATGACCTGTGTGCATTACGCCAAAGATGAACGGGGTGAACAACATTTTTGCAAGCTCTTGAATAAGAAACTGAAAAACGCCGAGCTTCGTATCGATTGTCCCGAACATTCTTCCGCGTGAATGATGTCAGCTGCCCCATCTCGGCTTTTCATCCGTTCAACTCCCGCTGTTTACTCACACCACTTGCGCGCTTGTATTCGATTCGTGTCGGCAGACAGCGTGTGCAGTTGAATGCGTCTCTGAATTATTATGATTTGTGAAAGTCTGTGTCTGCCTTCCATACGGACCGTGTGGTAAAAACCAAGCCATCGGTGCATTCCTCCTCTCGCAAATAAGGCAAACCGAACGATGCAGGAACACCGCATGGCGGTTGTGCTCTATTCACAATTGGAAATAACGCCGTGATCCCGATGAACAGGACGGCATAGGAGTCAACAACAGCGAGAAGATTTATGCAGCAGGAGGAGCGCGGGGAACAGCAACAGAAAGGGGATGCAGCTTGAGAGCAAGAACTTGTGACTTAACGTGGGAAAACGCGACGCTCGCAAAAGGTGTAGGAGTAAATGGTGCGAACCAGTGCGCCGTCAGTAACTTACATGCCTGGCATAGCCCGGAGTGATGAAGACGGGGTGAGCTATCATCCTGAGCGGTTGTAAAAGCTATGCTGGTGGCGGGATGATGATCTCCCTCGCTATGCAGCCACCCTCCCGCTACAATGGCAGGAAGGTAGTATAATAGCAAGCTCAGCGCAACGATATGACGGAATCGCTTATTCGAGGCAGGCGAAGAATAATAAAATCGGAGGTCAGATGCAACGAACACATGAGTGTTGGATCAAAGTTCCTGCAGCGTCTATCGGTTAGATTCTCTACACGGTTAAGACTGCTTCTCCTCATGGTTATGGTCGGTTTAAGTTCCTGCTCTTTCGAACGAACCGAATAATAACAACTGAAAAAGTAATAACCGTCAGCGGCATAACGAACCACAGCATGATCGCGCTGAAGTAGGGAAGGTAAGCGTGCCCGGAGGCATCGAGGAACAAGTACGCCGTGTACGCAATGAAGTAACCGAGGAACAGAGCGCCTTCCCAGCGGTCAATGCGATTCTCGTGGAAGAAGATGGGCAGACAGGCGACAGCGACGGCCAACATCACAGGAAGGTCGAAGCTCAATGCTGCTGATGAGACCGCAATACCGGTTGGAGCGAGGATTGCCGCAGAGCCAAGCACGCCGAAGATATTAAAGATGTTGCTTCCGACGACGTTGCCCACCGCAATATCCCGTTCGCCTCGGATACTGGCAATGATGGACGTTGCCACCTCCGGCAGCGACGTTCCTGCCGCGATAATTGTGAGGCCGATGATCAATTCGCTCACGCCCATCAACCGCGCGATGCTGATCGCTCCCTCCACAAACCAACGCGAGCCAAGGACAAGCAGCACAAGACCTGCGATGGCTATCAGAATCTGAAGGAAGATAGCTTTCGCGTTTTTCTCCGGAGCTTTTCCGTACTCTCGCTCGTATTCAAGCTTCACGGCAGCTTGCTCACGACGGCTCTGACGAATTAACCAGACGGTATATACTACAAGTCCTGCAAAAAGGATCGCGCCTTCGATGCGGCCCAGGGTTCCGTCGAGAGACATCGCGATCATCATCACCGAGGCGCCGATCATTAGCGGCACATCCAGCCGAATGAGCTGCTGGGAGACGACGAGGGGCGTAATGAGAGCGCTGACGCCGAGGATGAAGAGCACGTTAAAGATGTTGCTTCCGACGACGTTGCCCACCGCGATATCCGCTTGACCCGCGACGGCAGCTTGAACGGTTACCGCCAACTCCGGTGAGCTTGTGCCGAACGCCACGACCGTCAGGCCGATCACGAGCGGCGAGATTTCCACCGCCGCCGCCAATCGTGACGAGCCGCGGACAAGCAGTTCAGCGCCGCCAATCAGCAAAAAGAGTCCGAGGATGAAGAGAATGGTTGTCGTGAGATCCATAAGGGTTAGCGTGTGAATTCCTTGAGATGTTGTTCGACACTTCTCGCCAATGCTTCCAAATTGTATCCACCCTCCAGCACAGAGACGATTTTTCCGTTGCCGTACTTCGACGCAATCTCTCTCATCATTTTCGTCATCTCAGCAAATGACTCGTCCGTGAGTTGGATGTGAGCGAGGGGGTCGTCTTTGTGGGCATCGAAGCCGGCGGAGATCATCATCAGCTGCGGCTGAAACTTGTGAAGTGTGGGGAGAATGTTCGAGCGGAACGCCTCCTCGTACTCCTTCCAACCGCTTCCCGCCGCCATCGGGCAGTTTAATGTATAGCCCTCTCCCTTGCCAATACCGGTTTCGTTTGCTGCGCCTGAGCCGGGATAGTACGGATACTGGTGCAGGCTGATGTAGAACACCGTATCGTCTTCATAGAAAATCTCTTGCGTGCCGTTTCCGTGGTGTACGTCCCAATCGAGAATCGCCACGCGCTCCACGCCGTACTGCCGCTGGGCATACCGGGCGCCGATGGCCGCGTTGTTGAAGAGACAGAAGCCCATCACCGTCGCCGTTTCTGCATGATGTCCCGGCGGACGCAGAGCGCAGAAGACGCTCTGAAGCTTTCCCGTCATCACGTTGTCGACGCCTAACAATACCGCACCGGCCGCGAGCATCGCAACATCGAATGAGGCGGGACACACATGCGTGTCGCCAGAATCCAACACGCGCTCACCGGCCAAACAACGTCGGCGAATCGACTCAACGTACGCTTCAGGATGCACTGCAACCACCGCCTCCAGCGGCGCGGGGCCTGGCTGCAGATGGGACATCTGTTTCCACAGCGGCAGCGGTAGAAGATGTCGCACGATCGACTCTAGCCGCTGCGGGCGCTCAGGATGGTTTGGCCCGGTGTCGTGCTTCAGATAATCGGGATGATAGATGAAGCCAAGGTCTGTCATGGTAGTCTTGGGCGGCACAACGGCTGCCAATCTACGCACAATTTTCCTTTTTTGCATTTCATTCCTATATTAGCCGCGCAGTTCAATACGGTGAAGCGCATGCTCATGCACACAACTGTCGAGGAAGCTTTCCACGATTTCATCACGGGCACAGGCGCTCAACGAACCAAGCTGCAGCTCATGCTGGATGGACGAACGGTGGTGGAGGAGTTCATCGAGGCGCTCCGGCAGCACGGTTACCAACCGACAACGGTCGACAGCGTGGACATCCAGCCCGGTGAGCGCGTTCCGGCATTCTACATCGAGACCGACTCGGCCTACTTCGGGTGGGTGTTTCATGAGAAGTTCACCGACACGAGGATGCGCAAGCTGTGGGGCTCCGTCGTTCGGAACAAAAAAGGCGATTGGGCAATCCAGATTTCCCCCACGAAGACGGCCACGATCTATGCCCATCAAGAGCTGAAAGCCGAATTCGACATCAACCATCCTGCCTAGTCGCCGGGCGTTTGCAGCTACACTGCCGCCTCATGCACACAGCGCGATTCCCTATCCCCACGCCCGCATCGTTCAGTTTCAGGCGCACGGTCTACAGTCACGGCTGGTTTGCACGGAAGGGTCCTCGCCATTGCGACCCTCGTCATATCCCACGGCAATTCATTCTCCGCAGCAAATTCGATTCAGCCGAAAAAGTCCGCTCCATCCGCATTCCACTCCTCTTTTGCACGGCGATCAAGATAGCATCATCCCCCTCTCCACTAGGCCGCAAACTGTTCGAGGCGGCCAATGAGCCCAAGACATTTTATGTTGTTCCCGGTGCCAACCACAATGACATCTTTTGGGTAGGCGGCAGGGCATATCTTGAGCAAATACGGAATTTTGCGCTGCGACTAAAGCCCGCTGCACCAGCACCAGCCAAGCCGCGATAGCCTTTGGTAACCTTCTGACGTATCCGGGAGTCTAACCCTACAGGGTCACTACGCGCTTGCCCCCCGCGTAACATTGGTGGTGATACGCCGTAGATTCCAGTGGCGATCCTCGCAGACATTTCAGCTTATTCCTACCCCGTCATGATTTTGAGAGGTTCACTATGAAAAAGAAAATTCTTTTCTCTCTGCTCGCCATTGTTGTTCTTGGCGGAGCGGCATTTCTCTTTTTCGTTAGCTCCGGCAGCACGACCGACGAAGCGTTGCCCAAGGTCAAGGTGCAGCGCGGCAGTGTGATCGATAAAGCGTTGGCAGTCGGAACGATCGAACCGGAGAATGAAATCTCCGTGAAGTCGAAGGTTTCCGGCGTCGTCAGCAAGATTTTTGCCGACGTCGGCACATTCGTGAGAACTGGCCAGCCGCTGTTGGAGGTCCGCCCCGACCCGACGCCGCTCGAATTAGCCGATGCGAAGCGTCAGGTGCAGCTTGCAGAAGTGGAGTTTGACAATCTTTCCAAAGAGCGCGTGCGGCAGGAATCGCTGCTCAAGAAGCAGTTGATCTCTCAGAAGGATTATGAGGATTTCAAGAAGCGTTACCAGGATGCGGATGTACGAATGAAGATCGCCCGCGAAAAGCTTGCACTGCTTGAAATCGGCAAGGTAAAGATTGGGGAGACGCAGATTGAATCGATCGTCAAAGCGCCCATCGACGGGTTTGTGCTGAGCCGAGCGGTGGAGGTGGGCGATCCGGTTACACCGCTCTCATCGTTCCAGGAGGGCACCGTGCTGATGAAGATGGCCAACATGGAGAGGCTGCTGTTCAGGGGAACAGTAGATGAGATCGACGTCGGCAAGCTGCGCGAAGGGATGGGGGCAGAGATCAAGGTTGGCGCTCTGCCGAACGATACGGTGAAGGGCGTCCTGCGGAAAATCTGGCTCAAGGCAGAAAAGAAGGACAATGCAACTGTGTTTCCGATTGAGATTTTGATATCACGAGGAAGGAATATCCTCCTCCGTGCCGGTTACTCGGCAAACGCGAATATCATCATCCAGCGGAAGGAGAATGTTCTGATCATTCCAGAGCGGGTAGTGACATTTCGCAACGACTCGGCAATTGTGAAGGTAGCGGTCAATCCAACGAAGCAGGAAGATCGCGTGATCAAGACAGGGCTAAGCGATGCAATTACCATCGAAGTGCTGGCTGGACTAAACGAAGGCGAGGAAGTGATCGAGAAACCGGTGAAGAAGATTGAATGAGGGGAGTAGTGAGTAGAAGGTAGGTTGTCCCGCGAAGCGGGATCTCCCGCTTTTCCCGCTTCGATAAATCTTACAGACGAGGCGGGATCCCGTACAGCGGGACAGATGGCAGAATGAAGTGAATGGTGACCAGTAAGCCCCATGGATAAGTTTCTTACCATCGTCAATGAATTTTGGTTGGACCTGAAAGCGCAGAAGCTTCGCGCGTTCCTGACGATGTTCGGCATCGTCTGGGGAACCGTGGCAATCATCGTGCTCATCGCGTTTGGCGTCGGCTTCAAGCAGCAGACGTCGATCAACATGCACGGGATTGGCGAGAGCATCGTCATCGTGTTCCCCGGCAGGACGACAAAGGCGTATCAAGGCTTCGGCACTGGTCGGCCCATGTCATTTGTGGAAGGAGATACAAAGCTGCTCGCCTCACAAATCTCTAACATCGCCGCCATCAGTCCGGAGTACTCCCGGCGCACTACAGCCCGTGTGGGAGAGAATATCCTCAATCCACTCGTCGCAGGCGTGTACCCGATCTATAGCGATATGCGGAACATCATTCCCCAACAGGGCGGGAGGTTCATCAATGACCTCGACATTCAGCACCGCAAGCGCGTGGTAGTTATCGGGGACAAGGTTAAGGAGTTCCTCTTTGGTGAGGCGGAAGCTGTCGGGAGGGTCGTTTACGTCGGCGAGGTGCCGTTCACGGTCATCGGCGTCATGCAGAAGAAGACGCAAAATTCCTGGTACGCTTCGCTCGATCAGGATCGGATCTTCATTCCCACGTCAACCTACTCATCGGTTTTTGGCGCCGTGCGTCTCTCGAACATCATTTATCAAGTCAAAGACCCTTCGCTTGGCGAGCAAACCGTGGAAGAAGTCCGCTCCGTCCTCGGCCGGCGCTACAAGTTCGACCCCACAGACAAGGACGCCGTTCGGATCTGGGACACGACGCAGTTCGAGAAGTTGATTTTCTACTTTTTCCTCGGCTTCAATATTTTCATGGGGCTGATTGGCAGTTTCACCCTCGGCGTAGCCGGTGTGGGCGTGGCAAACATCATGTACATCGTTGTGCAAGAGCGAATCAAGGAGATCGGGATTAAGCGAGCGGTCGGAGCGAGGAAGTCCAACATCCTCTCCCAATTTTTCCTCGAGACGTTCTTCATCATGTTTCTCGGTTCATCCGTCGGTTTCTTGATCGCTGTCGGCATTATTCAGGTGCTGCAATTCATCCCGATCAAGGAGTTCGTTGGCGCACCGGTCTTGTCGATCGAAGTCGTTATCGTGACTGTTAGTATCCTGAGCTTGATCGGTCTCGCGGCCGGCCTGATGCCCGCCCGTAAAGCCGCCAACCTCAACGTCGTCGAATGTCTCCGAACCTGAAATCGTCGTTGACGCCTGCCTACTCTCCCTTAGGTGGATTCGGCAGTCAGGTCTAACGCCCGACCTCTGACATCTGACTTCTGCTTTTTTCTATGCTCAAAGAACTTCTCAAAGAATTCTTCCACGACCTCAAAGCGCACCGGACTCGTGCCGCGCTGACGCTCGTTGCGATCACGTGGGGAACCATCGCCGTCGTGCTCCTGCTGGCATTCGGCGAAGGACTTGGCCATCAAATGCTCAACGGCCTGCTCAATGCCGGTCACCGCATTTTGGTGATTTACGGCGGCGAGACGGGGATGCTCTATGAAGGCCTCCCGAAAGGCCGCCGTGTTCAGATGGTGGAAGAAGATGTCGACGTGATTCGCAACAGCGTGCCCGGCATCGATATCCTCTCGCCACAATACCGCCAGACCGTAATGCTGACGTACGGGAAGTTCTCGACAACTACCGTGTGTGAGGGCGTCAACCCTGCATTCGAGGAGATGCGGCGCATGTATCCGACCGCCGGCGGGCGATTCCTGAATGACATGGACATCGAACAGCAACGGCGCGTGATGTTCCTCGGCATCGAGATTGCAAAAGACATCTTCAAGGGTGAAGACCCGGTTGGAAAAACATTACTAGTCGATGGTGTGCCGTTCACCATCGTGGGCGTCATGCAGAAGAAGATCCAGACCTCGATGATCGACGGTCCCGACGTCCGCCGCGCCATCATGCCGTACTCGACCTTCCGCACGATGTACGGTCCACGCTACGTCAACAGCATCGTCGTGCGACCTTCGGATCCTCAGCTGCAGAAACAGGTCAAGGATGATATCTATCGCGTGCTTGGGCGGAAGTATCGTTTCGATCCGAAAGACGAGCGGGCGTTGCGCATCTCGGATTTCATCGAGGAGGAAAAGATCATTAACCGCATCACCCTCGGCCTCACCATCTTCCTCTCCTCCATCGGCTTCCTGACGCTCCTGATTGCCGGTGTGGGCGTTGCCAACATCATGTACGTTGTGGTAAAGGAACGCACGCGTGAAATTGGCATTAAAATGGCGGTCGGGGCAAAACGGCGGTACATCCTCTCGCAGTTCATCTTTGAGGCGCTTCTGTTGGCTTTTCTCGGTGGAGCGGTCGGACTTCTCTTTTCCTACGGCGTCGTCAGCGCCGTCCGGATGATTCCCACCGAAGACGGCGCTATGCAGTTCCTCGGCAGGCCAATCCTTTCTCTCTCCACCATGCTCATGACGACTGGCGTGCTAACGCTCATCGGCTTGGCGGCCGGATTTTTCCCCGCACGTAAAGCCGCGAGCGTCGACCCTGTGGAATCGCTGCGGTACGAGTAGACCCTTCGCCCGACCCGCTTTACGATGCACACGTGAGTATTGCCGGCCTTACCGCATTCATCCAGAAGGATTAGGCGGGGTCTTCGAGGATCAGGTCATCAATAGCATAACGCAGGTTCTCGTTTGTCAGCAGCAAACGCTGTGGCTTGTGCAAGCGAAGCACGAGCGGCAGCGCGGCAAGCGATGTAGCGACGAGAATCCAGAGTGTCGGGTGCTTCATCGGTTTCCCCCGGAAAAATTCGATCCTGAGTAATGAAAGCCCCCGCCGGGATCGTTGCGACGGGGGCTTTGGTTTAGCGTTCCCCCACGAAGGGAATTCCCCACACATCGGATGAGTAGGGTGCCGCGTCGTCATACAGAGAGCTGCGCGTCAGCGCGTTGACGAAAAACGCCGTCCGACCGCTCAAGAAGACCGACCACTTCGCTTCGTACACACGTTCGTATCCGGCTCCGGTTTGGGTTTGCGACACGAGCATCATCCTGTGGTGCGCAGGACGGAAGAAGCCTGCTCGTTTTGCCATCGGTGCCTGCGGCCGGTGGATCGATACCCAGTCCGTATCCGATTCCGTGCTGGTAATCGTTACCCGTACGGTGATTTCCTGTTGCTGACCGATATGCACGAGTGAGCGCTGCCCACCCCTGTTGAGCTGCATGAAATAGTTGAGTGGGTTGGTGATCGTAATGGTGTTTCCTCCTGCCGTGACTTCAAGTTTCGTGATGGTAACAGATGACGCTACCGTGCCCCCCTCGACTGCGGAAACTTCAAGCGGCCGCCAACCGCTTCTCCCCGTGTCGGGCCGGCTCGCGGGTGAGTGAACGCGTGCGAATCGGATCTTTTTTATCGTCCGTTCCTTTGCAGGTTTCGTAATCACGGTAAACGCTGTATCGCTCTGCGAGTACTTCGCCA
Organism: Bacteroidota bacterium; assembly: GCA_041695045.1. Classification (GTDB taxonomy): domain Bacteria; phylum Bacteroidota; class Ignavibacteria; order UBA10030; family UBA10030; genus JBGFRR01. The sequence goes on along the minus strand of JBGFRR010000125.1, from coordinate 17,802 downwards.
GAATCTTGATTTCTGCATCGATGTCGAATGTTACCGTCGCAACTACCGTCGTGTCGCTTTCCCGCTCGAACTCGACATTGCGCGTTGCGTTCACCACCCGTCGTGCCCACGCACGCGGGATGATGGGCGTTGCCGACTTTTGAAGCATCGACCTCGACGGGAAACTTCCGTCGTAATCGCTCAGCGTCACCGGGTCGTTGGTGTACAGCGGATCGTTGTCGATAAGCCGTTTGAGTGTGGCAATGTCGCTCTCGGTAAGCCTGTCATCCGGGCCGACGACTTTCTCGCAACCGATCAACACAGCCCCCACCACCAGCACAAACACAGCGTAGAATAGACTCTTCAGCATACTCGTTCCCTCCATAGGTTGTGTGAGAAAATTATAGTTCATACCGACAGTTGGACAATCGCCCGTATCACTTCGTTTAATTTCTGATTCAAAATTGGTATCTTGGAGCCAATTCACCGTGATGTATCTCACGCAAACCGTCGAAAGTCGCTGAACCCACTTCGCTGGACATCCATGATTGAACTCGCAATCGAAACAGCGTTAGAAGCAGGACGATTTTTGAAAAAGAATCTTGGGAAGGTAAAGGAAATCTCGCGTAAACTCGGCCAGGAGACCAACCTTGTGACGGAGATGGACAAGAAGGCCGAGGAGCTTATTATCGACCGCATCCGCAGGCGGTTCCCGCATCATGATGTTCTCGGGGAAGAGTCGGGGTCGGCACGGAGAAAATCCGAATACCGCTGGATCATCGACCCGTTAGACGGCACAACGAACTTCACACACGGCCTCCCCATTTTCTGTGTTTCGATCGGACTGGAATACCGGGGAGATGTGATCCTCGGCGTCATCTACGACCCGAACCTCGGCGAGCTGTTCACCGTCCAGAAGGGGAAGGGGGCTTACCTCAACAAACGACCGCTCCGGGTTTCATCAACAACGACATTGATCGAGAGTTTGGTGGTGACGGGCTTTCCGTATGAGATACGAAACAATCCGGATGAAGCGGTGAGGCACTTCACCAACTTCTTGAAAGAAGCACAAGCCGTGCGACGCTTGGGCTCAGCGGCGCTCGACCTCTGCTACGTTGCGGCGGGAAGATTCGATGGGTACTGGGAAATTGCGCTCAACCCATGGGATATGGTAGCGGGAAGATTGTTAGTCGAGGAGGCGGGAGGTAAATGCACCGACCTCCGCGGTTTTCCCTCAACGATCTATGACAAGCCCCTCCTCGCTTCGAACGGGCGCATCCATGAACAGATGGTGAAGGTGCTGCAACGCGGGATGAAGTAGGCTGACCGAGCCTCACAAGAGTTTGACGAGGTCGAGACCGATCAGAGCAAAGATGATTGCCATGAAGAGAAAGAACGCTCCGACGACGCCGAGGAAGCCGATATGTTGCTTTGTTGCAATGGGGTCGGCTTCAAGCGTGGGGCGTGTGCGGATCGTGATATCGCCGTTGACCTGTACCTGACACGCCAGCCGGTGTGCGGGGGTAACCTTTCGTTTGAGCAACCAGCGACCTCGGATGACAGCTTCCTCTTGCGGCGAGCGGGAGTTGACGCCTTTGCCGTCCACAAGCTCGATGACATCCGCCCCGCAGGGAAACTTGACAGGGCCGAGGTCGAGATTAAGGTGAAATACACGGTAGAAGGGACAGTAAAGGTTGAGGCCGGTTTTGAGTGCGGCTTTGCGAAGGTTGGTGCCGGGAAGGACCTCGATGGACTTGTGCTCGTTCTCAACGTGAATGGCTGGCATGCAGTGCGGGCCTCCTTCTTGTTATTCTGACTCGTACCGTTTTGCCGCTCCGGGGGGAACGGTGTAGATGTAACTCTGAAGATATTCGATGTTCCGTTCTTTCTCGTCGAGGTCAATCATCAAGAGGTCGCGAAGCGATACGACCCCCACTAACATATCCCCTCTCACCACGGGAAGGTGCCGACAGTGGGCTTGTTGCATTTTCTGCAGGCACAATTCGTAACTCTCCGATTCGTTCGCCACAACGATCTGAGTTGTCATGACATCAGCCAGCGGCGTTGTTGCGGGGTCGAGGCCGCGGGTAATGACGCGCTTCACCAGGTCGCGCTCGGAGAAAATTCCCACCAGTTTGTTGCCATCCACCACAGGCACGGCGCCGATGTTCTTTTCCGCCATGAACTTCACCGCGTCCAGCACGGTGGATGACTTCGGAACGGAGTGCATCGGCCGTTCTTTCATGAGTTCGCTGATCGCCTTCATGGGTTCCTCCTCTCCATTGTGGTCCCCCTACAACGAGTGAACGCCGTGAGCGCTCGAAAAAATAAGAACTTTTCGAGTGGCGTGCAAGCCGACTACTGCTCTATCCACGGCTCAACCCCTTCATCGGTGATGAGGTTGAGAATCATGTGGATTCGGTCGGGCTCGGTCGATTGAATCCTATATGTATTCTTGACGCGCGCACGCACTTCCTCAAGCGCCGTCTCGCGGTCGCTGTAGATCCTCGCCAACACATCTCCCATTCTCACGCGGTCTCCTACTTTCTTTTGCAGGACGATTCCCGCTTTCGGGTCGATGGTATCGTCGAGCAAATCTCTCCCCGCGCCGAGCTGGATTGCGCTTCGGCCAAGCTCAAACGCATCGACGGCGCCGACGTAGCCTTCCTCCAGTGTCGTGACGTCGATCGCGTACTTGGAAACCGGATAAGACTCTAAATTCTCGATCGCCTCTGGATCTCCACCCTGTCGCTTGACGAGGTCGAGGAACTTTCGATAGGCACGGCCGTCGTCGATCGTCGCTTTGCTCAACGCAATGCCGTCGTGAATCGTGCTGCATTTCTTTCCGAGCATCAGCATTGCGCCGGTGAGCGTATGGGTGAGCGTCATCAGGTCGGCTGAGTGGTCCGACCGGCCGCGTGTGCCGCGCAAACACTCAACCGACTCCACGACCTCCAGCCAATTGCCGATGGCGATACCCAACGGCTGGTCCATGTTGGTGATGAACCCAACCGTTTCTTTCCCAAAGTGCTTCCCGATTCCCACCAGCATCAGTGCTAATTGAAGTGCATGTTCATAGTTCTGCATGAACGCGCCGCGCCCTGTCTTGACATCCAGCACGAGAGCGTCGATTCCTTCGGCGAGTTTTTTGCTCATGATGCTGCCGGCAATCAGAGGAATCGATTCGACCGTCGCAGTAACATCGCGCAGGGCGTACATCTTCCGGTCGGCGGGGGCGATTTCTTCCGTCTGGCCGATCATCACCGCGCCGATGTCGCGCAGGACCTGCTTGTATTCGGCTATGGAGAGACCGATGCGAAAGCCGGGAATCGATTCAAGCTTATCGAGCGTGCCGCCGGTGTGGCCGAGGCCGCGTCCGGAAATCATCGGCACGGGTACGCCGCACGCAGCCACGATGGGCGCGAGGATAAGCGATACCGTATCGCCAACACCGCCCGTGGAGTGCTTGTCCACTTTCACGCCCGGAATGTCCGAGAGGTCGATCACTTCACCCGAGTGCAGCATCAGGTCGGTGAACGTGAGCGTCTCCTCGTCGCTCATGCCGCGGAAGTAACAGGCCATGAGGAAGGCGGACATCTGGTAGTCCGGTATTCGTCCGTCGACGTAGCCGGTGATGAGGAAGCGTAGTTCTTCCTCGGTCAGCGGTTCGCCTTCGCGTTTCTTGCGGATGAGTTCGACGACATTCATGAGAAGGTGAGGAGTGGGTTGTGATTGAAGTTAGCTTTCCACTTTGACGGTGAACTCACGACCGCACGTGTTGCATTTGTATTCGATGGTCACCCAATTGTTCCGCTCATAGTAGCTGAGTTCTGCCAACTCGCCGCCGCACGCTTGCACAATGCAGCATTTGAGGTCGAGACGATAGAGACGACTCTTTGGGTATTGATCGAGTTGCTCGTCGGTCATGGTTATAAGAGAACACTGGAAAAGCGGATGGGACGGATAATCGCGGATTTACTGGACATCGTTTGTGAATACCTTTCATCTCTTCATCAGTGGACATCAGTTTCGTCTGCAGTTTCCGTGTTCTATTTTTTCTTCAGATGGCGGTCGGCAAGGAGAATTCCGCAGATCGTTTTTCCGTCGGCAATCTCCCCGCGTTCAATCATCTCCACCGCCGCGTTGAGGGAAACGGGATGAACGGTGAGGTCGTGTTCCCCCTCTTCTAACTGTTGACCGCGCACCGTCCTGGCAAGTTGTGTTGCAAGATAGATATAGAGTTTTTCCGTGCAGAAACCAGGCGTTGTGTAGATAGCGGTGAGAAGGTCGAGCGATGTGGCGTGATAGCCGGTTTCTTCTTTCAACTCGCGTGCAGCACACTGCATCGGATATTCATTCTTCCCCAGCCGGCCGGCAGGAAGCTCATAGAGGTACTCTTTCGTGGGGTAGCGGAATTGGCGGACGAGGAGCACGGTGTTTGCATCAAGCATCGGCACAATAATGGCGCCGCCGGGATGCTCGACAACCTCGCGAAGAGCTCGAGTGCCGGACCCGTACTCGATCTCGTCAACGATCAGGTTGAAAACTTTACCGTCGTGTTTTCGCTCGCTTTTGAGAACTTTGAAGTGTGGTTGGTTTGCCATGGGTTTCGTTGGCAAGATACACGACACGTTGAGGGAAGGGGATTTCGACGCCCTCCGCGCGGAACATGTTGTAGATTTGTTCGCGGAGGGATGCCTCAACAAGAAACTTCTTTCGGAAATCGTCCGTGTGGGCAACGAGTCGAAGGTTGACGGAAGAATCCGCCAGCGCGACGACATAGACTTCCGGCATAGGGTCCTTTAGGACATCCGGATGCTGTTTGGCGAGGGAGGTCATCATCAGCTTCGCCCGGTCCAGCTCTGTTCCGTACGCCACACCGACTTCGACCACCACGCGAATCACCTGTTCGGGGTACGAATAATTGACGACTCTGCCCTTGATGAGATCGGCGTTGGGGCTAACGATCAGGTTGTTGTCGAAATCCGGGATTTTCGTGCTGCGGATTCCGATTTCGTAGACGTCTCCCACTTCACCCGAGGGAAGCTGGATACGGTCGCCGACACGGAACGGCCGGTCGATCATGATCACAAAGCCTGCAATCATGTTCGCCAGTGTATCCTGCGCCGCGAGGGCGATTGCCAGTGAGCCGATACCCAGCGACACCACGAAGCTGCTCACATCTTGCCCGAAATGATCCAGCACGATGATGAGCGCAATCAATGCCACGATGGTGTTGACCACGCGTTTAATGAGCGGGAAGATTGCCTCGTTCAACTTTGACGACGTGCGCTGCGCGTGGCGTTCCATCGCATACGTAATGCTCGTGTTGACAATCCGGATGAGAAGCACCGTCACAACCAGAACGAAGCAAACGAAGATGATGCCCTCGGCATAGCCCAGGATCTGACGCGCCATCACATCGCGTTCGTCTGTTGCCTTGGTGATTTCCTGGGTCGCAAGATACGCACCGGCAACCACGGCAAGCCATTTGATCTTATCGAGCACGATAGAGAGAAGCAGGTCGTCGAGCGTGCTGTCGGTTCGACTGATGAGTTTGCGACCCGCGGTGTCGAGAACGCGCTTGAGAATCCACCCTATCAGCATCGTGCCGAAGAACAGCATCGCGGCCACGACGAGGTGATACAGTAGATCGCTGGCGAGATATGTGCGAAGTCCTTCCATGGCGTTCTGAACCATGCTCAGTAATTTTCTCGACTTCCCGGTTTGATCAATTCCATTCCTTGTTGGCACAGCGGACATTCGTCCGGCGTATACGTGACGACATCGAGCTGCAGCACGGAGAAGTGCTTCGACTCAAACTTGATTTTTCCGTTGCTCCGGTCGACGATGTAGCCCACACCCGCTAACCGCGCGTTCGCTTGCTTCACCAACTCTACAACCTCGAAAACCGACCCGCCCGTCGTTACCACGTCTTCAACAATGAGCACGCGTTCGCCCGGGCGGATTTCAAACCCGCGCCGAAGTTCCATCTTCCCATCTTTTCGCTCGGCAAAGATCGTCCGCGTGCGCATCATGCGTCCCACTTCCGTTCCAACCACAATACCGCCGATGGCAGGGGAGATGACCACTTCGATGTCGCTGTAGGCAAAGTGCCTAGCGATCTCCCCCGCGAACAGATGCAAATTCTTTGGATATTGGAGCACACGCGCACATTGGAAATACTGTGGGCTGTGTAAGCCGGAAGTCAGAAGGTAGTGCCCCTCTAACAGCGATTGTGTTTCGCGAAAGATTTCGAGAACCTGTTCTCGGGGAAGTTTGGTCGTCATGGGTCGTTAGATTTTTTCCGGCCGCACCACTTCGACGTCGGTCATATACAGCACCATCGCGTAGTTCTTGTAGTAGTGCTCCGTGCAGTAGGCAGCGATGCTGTGAGCAACCGGCTCATCGCAGATGATGTCGATCTGCACGTTCATGCTTTGGTCCCAGTCGCCCGGCCGCACGCCGCGAGCTCCTTTGCCGCGCGCCTCGACGGTCGTGTAACCCTTTACTCCGAGGCGCTCAAGCTGATCGGTCAGCAAGCCTTCGATGGCCGATTCGGTGATGATGGTGAGTTTCTTGCGTCGTTCCATGTCGCACCGTCAATGAATCAGTGTAGAAGTCATCCAGTAGTAGAGCGGAATTCCGAACACGAGGTTGAACGGAAACGTCACTCCCAGCGCAGCCGTCATGTAGAGCGTTGGATTCGCCTCGGGCACAGCAATACGCATCGCCGCAGGAGCCGCGATGTACGATGCGCTGCCCACGAGCGTTGCGAGGATTGTCGTTCCGCCGATGGAAAGCCCAACCCCCCAACCGACGGCCGTTCCAATTGCCGCCGACAGGATCGGCATTCCAATCCCGAACAGCACGATGAACACTCCCATGCGCTTCAGGTCGCTCAGGCGGTGCGACGTGACGAGTCCCATCTCCAACAGAAAGAACGCGAGCGCGCCCTTGAACGGATCGACAAAGACGAGCTTGACGGGCGCAATGCCTTCCGGCCCGACGATCAGCCCCACGAGTAATCCTGCAACCAAAAGGTAGATACTTTTTCCGAAAAACACCTCATGGGCGAGCTTGGAATACGAAACCGGCCCTTTTGCCGTACGCAGCCGCGCGATCAAAATGCCCACGGCGATTGCGGGAATTTCCAACAGCACGAGGAGAACCGTGGTGTATTCCTCGTATGGGACGTCGAGGCGGTCGAGAAACGTGAGCACGACCGCATACGTTACCGCGCTCACCGAGCCGTAGTGTGCGGCAATGGCCGCCGCGTCCGGCCTGCTCAGTTTGCCCAGCCGGCGAAGAATCGGATATGCGATCAGCGGGATGACCAGCCCCACCGAGATCGCGCCGATGGACGGAATGATGATCGCCGACCACTCGCTCGTTGCAAGCTGTATGCCCCCCTTCAAGCCGATGGCGAGCAGGAGATAGATGCTGAGGATTTCATAGATTGCCTCAGGAAGGCGAAGGTCGGTGCGGACAATCCCGGCAACAACACCGACGACGAAGAACAGGATGGTTGGGTCGAGCAGGTTTTCAATCATTGTCGGTGTTCGGTAGGATTCGGGATGAGGTTGTGAGCATGAACGGTTGAAGGTCGGAACATTATGGGGAACATGGCACTACTCCTCCATCTCATCCAACGCCTGCTGCATTTCGCTCATGGCGTGCACGTCGTTGTGTGCTCGTGCTGCTGCAACGCCGCGACGGAAAATTTTGCGCGCCTCTTCCTGCCGATTCATTTTCTGATACGTGTAACCAAGCTGTTGATAGGAAGGGATATACGCAGGGTCGTCTTTGATGAGTTGCTCAAAGATCGCTGCGGCTTGAGTGAAATCTCCACGCGAGGCGTATTCCAAACCGAGAGCGTAGCGGGTGAACGAATCGGTAGGATCCTCGTCCAGGAACCGCTGGAGCTGTTGGATGCGGTCCATGCTCATAGGGCGTCGATCTGTTTTGCGAGCGCAAAGTCGAACTCCGTCAATCCCCCTGCGCTGTGTGTGGAGAGCGTCAGCACGACCTTGTTCCACCGGATGTCGATGTCGGGGTGATGGTCAAGTTTTTCAGCCAACAGCGCTACGGAGTTGACGAATCCCATCGCACGGACGAAGTCCGTATGGACGACAGTCTTGGTGATCTCATTCCCTGTGCGCGTCCAGTCTTTCAGGTCCTTCATCCGCACGGCGACCTGCTCTTCAGTAAGAAGTGTTCGTTCCATCAGTCTCTTCAGTTGTTGATCGTAACGACTCAGCAAAAAACTTGAATCATTACCACACCTGCCTGCGTGCCGAAGACACTTCGGCAGGCAGGAGTGGTTTGAGTTTTTGACTGAGCAGCGGTCATGAATCCTGGCTTCTCCGCCAGAGGCGGATCAGCCTTTGGCTGAACCACGCCGGATGAAAAAAGTGCTTAAATACTCCAAATTTTCAAAGATTCACTCTTTTTTCATAGCAGTTACTGTTGATCAAACGTTATCCCTTTCAAGCGCAGTCGCTCCCGCGCCCCTTCACACCATCACCGGCACTCTCGACCGCATCTTCTCCCACTCACTTCGCAGAACGATGTGCTTCGAGTCAATGGCGCGGTCGATGGCGAGAATGCCGTTGATATGGTCGATTTCGTGCTGGAGAAGCTCAGAGAGCGCGCCTTCTGCCCTGAGAATCCTTTTCGTGCCCAGTTCGTCCTGATATGCCACTTCGATCCGGAGATGTCGTTTCACCGCAACAAGGATATCCGGGAACGAGAAGCAGTCATCCCACAATTGGAACATCGCCTTGCTGCGCGACACAATTCTGGGATTGAACAGGGGCCCGCTGAAAAGATCGAAGTTGAGATAGATGATCTGAAGGGCGTGGCCGATCTGTGGTGCAGCAATGCCCCGACCAAATCCGTTTCGCTTTTTGAAATCTTCAAGCGTGTCGCGGAGATCGGCGACGATCTGCTGAACTTCGCCGGGCCGAACATCTTTGACCGCTGTGCAGCGTGTGCGCAGAATCGGATCGCCGAGGAGGAGGATGTCTTTGACGGGCATCTACCTTCGTCCCTTAAGAGTAAAATCTGTGTACAAAAAGTCCCGCTCTTGGGATTCCGCTTTTCAAGCGGGATTTGCCGCTCTTTGCATTCCGCTAACAAGCGGCATTCTGGAAAAGCGGAACTGAGTCCCACCGTACGGTTCCGCTTTCCAGAATCCCGCTTTCTGCGGAATCTCCCGCTCTTTGGATCCCGCCTGTGAGCGGGATCCCTAGAAGGCGGGACTGAGAAGCGGGAGATCCCGTCTCATTGTATAAGTAATTGTGACGGGAAAAGCGGAACAAAGATTTTCCCGTTGGTTTGGATTTTTTGAACCGCGAATTTACGCGAATCAACGCCAATTGCCCCGCTAAGGCGGGGCGCTAATTCGCGCTTGCACGCCGTAGCGCTTCAGCGCGCAGGCGCGTTCATTCGCGGTTTAAAACTTGTTTTGGTTGTGGCCTGCCAGCAGGCAGGCAGGCTTGCCCACCTTAGGATTTGATTGAAAATATATGCTGAGGAAGCCACTCACAGCCTCAACCTCCAGTAGCCAGGCCGACGACGCCCATGGGCTACTGCAACAATGAGAATTTTTTCCTTCTCAACTCTGTAGACGACACTGTACGGAAATCTGCGGAGCAAGTAGCGCCGCGTGCCATGCTTATATGCAGGCCACGATTCGGGATGCTGTTGGATGGCATTGAACGCTGCATCGATTTCAGAGGTGAATGCGATCGCGGCAGAAGAACTCCGCTCGGTGTACCAACGGGCCGCGGCTTCGGTTTCAATGAGTGCTTCTTCGAGGAACTCAAGTGCGAGGGGTTCCACTGGTGGCTGCGTGGATACGACGACGTGCCTCGGCCCACGGAATAGTCTTGGCAAGACCGGCTTCCACGCGCTCGATGCGTGCCTGGATCTCGGCGGACCACGCTGCTTCGGCATCAGGGTCGATGTCTGAGTCCAGGCTTTGAATTAACTCGCCCGCGAGTGCTGCACGCTCCTCTGCCGGAAGTTGAAGCGCTGCCTCAAGCAATTGACGAGAGTCCATGATGGAGTTCGGTGTCATTTGTCCCTATAGTAACAAGAGAGCAGAACAAAATCAAGGTCGAGGAAGTAAGGAATCATGCCGCAAATCCCCCCACGCGCTGAACCTTCCCAAGCTTCATACCCAAAAACCGTTCTCCGATCTCCGTAAACTTGTGAGGAATGTCGCTGACGAGGAACTGCACAAGCGGCTTCATCGAGCTGGTGTTTCTGAGATGACGTTCATCAATCCGTGAGGCAACAACCGCTGCCGTTGCTTCGCCCGAGTCGACGAGCGTTACGCGATGATGAAAGACACCGTTGATAACATCCTTCAGCAGTGGATAGTGCGTGCAGCCGAGCACGAGCGTGTCGATCTTTTCGACTGAAAGAGGGAGAAGATATTCTTGAGCGATGAGCTGCGTTGCCTTGTGACCTGTCCAGCCCTCCTCGGCTAACGGTACAAAGAGTGGGCACGCGCGCGCAAAAACCTGAACCTCTGCATCGAGCTGTCGAATGGCGTTCACATACGCGCGGCTGTCGATGGTTGCCGCCGTTCCGATGACACCCACGCGTTTTCGCTGCGTTGCCCGCACAGCAGCCTCGGCGCCGGGCAGGATAACGCCGACCACCGGCACGCCGGCACGCTTCTGCACCACATCCAACGCCACGGCAGACACGGTATTGCAGGCGACGACGATGAGCTTCACGTCGTGCTGGAGCAGCACATCGGCATCCTGAGCGGCGTATTCCCGAACGACCTGCGTGGACTTCGACCCATACGGCACACGCGCCGTGTCGCCGAAGTAAACGATGTTTTCGTGTGGCAAGTGCTTCAGTAATGCGCGGACGACGGTCAGCCCGCCGATGCCGGAATCGAAGACGCCAATCGGTCTGCTATCGCTCATGGTTGTTGTGAGGCTACTGTTCCACCTGTACACGATGCTGCATCAGCTCTCGAATCGTCGTGAGGAGTCGTTCCCGAATACGCTCCCGCCGCAGCGGGTCGTTCACGGGCCGACCGCTTCGGTCGGTGACATAGAACGAATCCACGATTCCGTCCGTGCGCGTAGCAATCTTGGCGAAAGCGATGTTCAAGCCAAGGTCGGACATTGTACGGGTGATGCGATACAGAAACCCGAACATGTCCGGTGCATACACGTCAATGATCGTGAAGCGAGGGTGGTCTTCGAATTCTACATCGATGCGCACGTTCGGGTTGTGGTGCGCCGTCCGCCGCTTCCACCGTATCCGGTGCCGGCGCAAGAGGTGCTCGATGTCCGTGCGGCCCGACTGCACAGCCTCCAGCTCCGACTCGATACTGCGGCATTGGTCGGCTGTGAGTGTGGATTTCGAGCTAAAATCGACAACGGTGAACTTGTCGATGATGATGCCGTCCTTCCGGGTGAAGATGTGTGCATCGAGAATGTTGGCATCGTTTGCGGTAAGCACACCGCAACAGTTCGAAAGCACATAGGGCGCGTCGCGTCCGATGATCGTCAACTCCGTAACATTGGTGCGCCGCTTGGCAATCAGCGAGACGGGCATTGCAGGACGAATACGCTGGATGTGCTCGGCAATCTCCTCCGGCGTAAAGACGCTGAGGTAGGCCGGACTCTCGACGGCCTCCAAATGTCTGCTCGCATCATCCGCGAAGTATTCCTTCTGCAGCACCCTGACGATCCGTCGGCGAGCGTCTTCGTATTCCCGTTCCATCATGCCGTGTACTTCCTCATGCGTAAGCCCGCGTTCCAACACGTTGCGGGTTTTTCGATACAGCTCGTACAGCAGCATTCCTTTCCAGTCGCTCCACACGTTCTTGTTCACAGCACCGAGGTCGGCGTACGTGAGCACGTAAAGATAGTCGAGCTGGTGAACGTTACGGAAGTATGCTGCAAAGTCGGTGATCGTCTGCGGATCGCCGAGGTTGCGGCGGAACGCCGTCTGCTCCATAAGAAGATGATGTCGGATGAGAAAAAGCACATCGTCCTGAATATCCTCTACCTGCAGGCGCTTGAGGATGCGCGCAGCAATTCTGACGCCGAGCACTTCATGGCTGCCGATGCGCTTAGGCTTAGCGATATCGTGGAGTAAGCACGCGAGGTAGAGCGTGTCGCGGCGCGGAACGTTGCGGAATACATCGCCGAACGACGTTTGCGCGGAGGAGAGCCCTTCGGCATTGGCAATAACCTTCAGCGTGTGCTCATCCGCAGTGTAGTAATGGTAGATGTTGTGTTGGAGGAATGCAACCATCGGTTGCCATTCGGGAATGAGGCGGCCGAGCGCGCCAACGGCATTGAGCCGCTTCAACACGTGGGCAACACCCCGAGGGCCGTTGAGAAACGACCGGAAGAGGTTACCGTGCTCTTCACCGTTGAGGGGTTTCAGGCTTTCGAGATGTCGGCCCATCTGGTCTTCCAGCGAAGCGGAGAACGTTGCACCGTGCGTGGTGCATGCGATAGCAGCGCGCAGCACATCGGCCGACGTTGGCTTCCATCGGGCAGTGCGCGGATAGAGTGCACCGTCACGGAGAATGAAGGATTGCTCCACAACGCTGCCCGCGGCAAGCTTACGTGCCGGCAAAAGCGAATCCTGTGCTCGGTGGAACACGCGTTGCGTCAGCCGGTCTATTGCTCGCGCTGCAACGTAGTAATCTTGCATGAACAACTCGACGCTCGTACGCTCACCCCGTCGGCGATAACCAAGCGCTTCGGCGATCGACCGCTGCGAGGAGAACTCGAGTGCGTCATGTAAGCCCTGTGCCCGCAGGTGCATCTCGTGTCGTGTCCGCAGAAGAACATCGAAGGCACGCGCGGCTGGGGGGAGAAGCTTTGGATCGACCCACTGCCTGAGTGCCCGAGAACGGAGAAGTTCCTGGAGAGCAGTTCCATCCGAGCGACGTACGGTATGGAGAGCTACTTTGCCGAGCCCGCGCATAAGCCAGAGAACCGCATGCAGATCCCGCAGCCCCCCGGCGCTATTTTTGATGCTGGGTTCGAGCAGTGTCGTCGACGTGCCGTATTTTTCATGTCGGGCACGGATGCTGTTCGTGAGTTGGTCGAGGAAGTTGTGAGGGTCAGTTGCAGCGATGAAGTTGCGCAGCGCTCGCTCGAACGTCTGCGCGAGCGGCCTGTTGCCGCAGATGAAGCGCGATTCGAGCAGGGACACCCGGGATGTAAAGTCCTCCTCGGCAAGCTCGATGCATTGGTTGATCGTCCGCACGCTGTGTCCTAATTGAAGCCCGGCATCCAGCAGCGCATGCAAGAATTGCAGGATGGGTATGCGGTCTGTGCTCACACGTTTGACAAGCACCATCACGTCCGTATCCGACCCGAAGGAAAGTTCTTTCCTTCCGTATCCTCCCACAGCAATGATTGCAAGCGGAGGTCCAGCCTTGTCAAGATGTGCTCGGTGTGCTTTGATGAGAAAACCATCCAGCATGCGCGCGAGGTGGAGAGAAGTTGTTGTGCCGCGTGCCCCGCGCCGATGTTGGTGTATAATGGAGGTAAGCTGCGTCGCCATTGGGGCGGGAAGTTTTGAGGAAGATGGGTCGGCAGAAGGAAGACGGATCGGCATCACAATGACCCTCCAACCACGACAACCGTTTTCGCCGCAGTCGTCTCGCCCGTTGTGGCATCGACGGCTTCGAGCAGCACCACATACGCGCCTAACCGCGCGCGCAGACCGGAATCTTCCAACCCATTCCAGATCACTTCACCCGTTGCTCCACCAACTTCGGCGTTGGCAAGCGTTCGAATAAGCCGTCCGCGGATGTCAAAGATGCGCACGCTGACCGTCGGTGTCGTGTACGGTACGGTATAGCGCACCACGCAGAAGTCCTCGTTGCCGTCGCCGTCGGGAGAGAACGGGTTTGGCGATATGCTGAGGGTGGCGCTGGAGGGGCGCGAGGTTGTGAGAATGCTGTTGGGGAGGCCGGGGGTTCCGCCCGCGCGCACAGTACTCGTGCTCCAGTTGCGCGGGTCGTTCGAGCCGACATGCGGATTGATGCGTTCAAGCGAGCGCCCCCGCGTATCGAAGACATCAGGATGATGCCACTGCGGAAGATAGGCGACGCTGTCGATGGTCTGGCCGGAAAAATCCTGCAGCACAACATCGTCGCCGCTGTTGCCGAAGCTCAAGCCGGCACTGCGATTGAGAATGAACAGATGAACCCCAGCCGCAGGAGCGATGAGATGCGGGAACTGCCTGAGGATGGTTGATTCTGCCGCAACAACAACGAAATCGCCGGGTTGCACGGTGCGAGACTGTGTAGTGATGACAAATGTATTGATTGCTCCGCCCGCCGTCGGTCGGTCGCGAAATCTCCAGTTCGCTATGTCGATAAACGTCGTGCCGCGATGGTAAAACTCTACCCACTCGTTCTGATCCGCAAGCGGGTCGTACATGATCTCGTTGACGACGAGCGTTTGTGGTTCAGCCCCCACGGAAACGAGGACAGAAGCGGTGTCGTTGGAACGATGCTCATCCGGCGGAAAGATCACGACCGCATGGAAGCGATGCACGCCGCTGCCGGGTGAGGGATGAGAGACCGTGAGTGTGGTGGAATCCCCGGCTGCGAGCGCTGCACCCGTTTGTGAAGCGAATTCTTCTGCCGGATCGGCAACATTGTTGCGGTTGATGTCGCGGGTAAACCGCACCGAATAGCCCGCTGCCGACTGAGTGCCGAGGTTCCGCACAGTTGCAGAAAGGGAGAGAGGAGAGTGGGGGGGAGCGATTGCCGGTGTAGCCCGCAGTCGAACAACGGCGATGTCGAACGACGTTTGTACCGTGAGCGATACGTCGTCGAGCCGGAAGGTAGCAGTCGAGCCTCCGCCCGCCGTAGCGACGATGCGCCACCGGATCCGAACGGACGAGCGATTGGCCAGCGATTGCGGCAACGGGAGGGAAGTGAGAACATAGCTTGTCACGCCTGGATTGCGTATCGTGTCGCTCAGCGCAACGGAGAACGTTGTTCCGCCATCCAGCGAAGCTTCGAGAAGCAGTCCCGCGGTATGTGTGGCCGACCGCGCGGTGTAGAAGCTGAGTTGGTCGGGAGTGCGATTGGTGAAGTCGAATACAGGCGAGACGACGAACTGCGTTACCTGAGCATTCTGTGAGAACACGGTATTGGGTGTTGAACGGGGAGTAGAGACGCTGGTGACGAAATCGCCGGTGGCGATGCGATTCGTGGATGTGCCCCAGCCTGTCGGAAGAGCCGGCGCCGTTACGCCGTCAAAATTTTCGACGTAGGGAAAGGTTGAGACTTGCGCCGAGACGGTCGAGATGCCCACTGCGATGAGTACAATGAGGCGGAAGATAAACGTCATCATACCGGTCGGCAATGCGCACGGCTCAGGCCGGAACGCGTTTTGGGGAGAAATTCAGCGCTAACTCGCGGTCGAAGATCCAGCTGAAGCGCGCGGAGCCGGAGAACGTCATCCGCTCGGCTACCTTGCGATAACGGTCAGCCAACCCGCCGAGGTATTCCTGAGCCTTTGCAGCGGCATCCGAGAGGCCGTTGAGGGTAGCGATCCTCCATTCTTTCACAAGGTTGTCAATGATGTTCGCGTAATCCGCTGCGGTGTAGACGCCGAGCTTCTGCGCGACGATGGAGAATTTTGAGAAGAGGTCGCGTTCCTTGCCATCGTACATCAACAGTGCCGGCATTACGATCTTACGTTTCATCATTGTTGCAAACGCTAACACGGCGCGGGCGGGGTCGAGCTCAAAAATCTTCGTCATGAACAACTTGTACGCTCGCTCGTGCCGTGCTTCATCGCCGGCGATCAACCCACAAATCTTGTGGAGTCGATCATCGCCTGCTTGCTTGGCAAGCACGCCGACGTTGCGGTGAGAGATTTTTGTTGCGCGTTCCTGAAAGGATGTGTAGATGAACCCAAGGTAGGGGTCATTCTCCGTCTTGGGGTCAAAGCCGTTGTTGATCAGGTGATGGATGGAGACTTCGACGGCGCGCATATCTACGCGGCCGGAGAGGTAAAGATACCGGTTGAGCAGGTCGCCGTGCCTGTTTTCTTCCGATGTCCAACCCCGACTCCATTTCGCCCATGCACTGTCGCTTGCTCCTGTGGTATCGGTAACGCCCTGGAGACGATTGAGCCAGGTCTGGTAACTTGGAAGGGCTTCCTCGGTGATCATGTCGCCGACGAGCACAACGAGAACGTCATCGGGAAGTTCGCTCGCCCGCAGGCGGAAATCTTTGAGCTGTTCGTACCAGTCTTCGGAGTTCATCTCGGGTAGGAAATCGCTCGGCTGCCAGCTCTCCTCAATGGGTTTGAGCAGCGATCCGAGGTGCTCCTGGACGAATCCCTCCATGCTCTTGATAACTTCAAACTGCGGCGAGTCGACGACGATGTCGTTCGGTTGGTCCATCTTCTCCTCCAATGTTCTTCAATCCGCGTGAATTAAACGCGGGTGCTCAATGTACTCAGACCTGAACCAAGACGCAACCGGTTTGAGGATTTTCTTTCTGCTTTCTTTCTGCTTGCTCAACGCGGACTGAAATGACATGAAATCACTCGGTTTGTGATTGAGCGGTTGGAAACGCATTATGCCAACACCTCGACCGCGTCGTTGATGCGGATCGTTCCCGTTCCCTCATGGATGAGATTCTGACCGAAGAGGACGTTCCCGTTCACCGTCCGATAGCGTGCCAGCGTTCGCAATGGTTCTGCACCCTTCTCGCCGGTTTGTTGATCAACGGTTGTCGTAACGCAGCGTGCACACGGTTTTGCAACACGGAACACAACGCCGCCGATGCGAATCTGTTTCCACCGGTCTTCGGCAAAGGGCTCCGTCCCCTCCACGACGATGTTCGGGCGGAAGCGATCCATGCGAAGAGGACGCTCAAGCCTGCTGTTGAGGTCGTCGAGTGAAGCCTGAGCAATGAGGAGAAACGGAAATCCGTCGGCAAAGCTTGTGTGCTCATTCGTGCGGGCGTAGCGAGTCGAGACACGACGCACAACATCGTCGGGCATGTAGACAAGGCGACAGCGCGCGCCGAGGAAGTTGCTTAATCGTTCGTCAACCGTTCGGTCGATCGTCGTAGCCTCGGCAGAATCTTTCCAGATGCGTACCGTGATGCGCTCGGCATGCTTCGGCTCAAGAGGGACACTCACCGAGTTGTTGTCGGGGAGTGTCATGAGCAGCGCGCCATTCTCGATACGTGTAGCGACGAGCGCGAGACGAGGAATCTCCCGCTGCGAAAGGAAAACGTGCTTCTCGTCCACCACCATGAAGCGGCGGTCGTACCGGAATCCGCGCTCGACGACTTCCGCTTCCGTCAATGCGATCCCACGCATGGACTTCACGGGATAGATGGTGAGCGATACAACAATCTTCGGACCGGTCATGTGTAGCGCTCGCCTCGCTTGATCACGATATCGACAAGCTGCAAAAGCGTAGAGTATCGGAACGAGTGTTTCATTATTCCTCAGATCGTCCAGATCAACACAAGCAAGGCAATCAACGGGAACAGCAAGCCGATGCCAAAAGCGAGGTGCAGCCGGTAGTTGCGGGTAAAGTTTTCGGGGTGCGTCTCTCCCTGGTGTTCTTTTTTGTAGAGTCTCCACGCGTTCACGAGAACGCCAAATGCCAGCGCGTCCCCGATAATGAACGCGAGCGCAAGGAACATATAAAGAGAGCGCGAGGCGTCGCTCTCAAGCCGCTCTCCGGCAATGAAAAGTCCGATGAGCAAAATCACCGGCACGCTGAGGACGATAAAGAAGAATGGTTTCATGACGACGGCGGAGATGATTGTGATGG
>JBGFRR010000105.1:0-49936 GCA_041695045.1 Bacteroidota bacterium | reverse complement strand
AGCTTCTGAGACAGCAACGGAAGAACCACAACAGTCGTAGAGGCCCGGCTCCTCTCTTGAAAAAATCGTCCTGATGAATTTTTTCGCTGTCATAACCACTTTTTCAACAGCCTGCTAGGTAAGAAATCGGCACATGGGCGAATGGGAAGTTACCGCCAAAGAAGGATTTCCTCAAGCGGTTTTCGCCGGATGTTGGGAACCGTTGCGCCTTCTTTGGGATGCCCGACGGGAATGAGCAAGTACGGCTTCTCGTTCTCGGGGCGCTCGAGAATGCGCTGGAGGAAGTCCATCGGACTCGGTGTATGGGTAAGCGAGACCAATCCCGCGTTGTGAATGGCGGCAAGCAAAAATCCAACAGCGATGCCGACGGACTCTTTCACGTAGTAGTTCTTGTGGATTCGCTCGCCTTCGAGGTCATAGTTGATTGCAAAGACGACGATGAGGGCAGGAGCGATCTCGAGGAATTCCTTATGCCAGTCGGTGCCGAGGACGGCAAGGTCGTCGAGCCATTCCTGCGGCATGCGGCGCTCGTAGTTTTCGCGCTCTTCCTTTTCGGCTTCGATCCGAATCTGATGCTTAAGCTTTGGATCCGTTACAACCACAAACTGCCATGGCTGACGATTGGCGCCGGAGGGAGCGGTACCGGCGGTGTTGATGAGCAGCTCGAGTAACTGGCGTGAAACGGGTTTATCTGAAAACTCGCGCACAGTTCGCCTTCGCTGGCACTGCTCGAAAAACTGGCGGGCGCGCTGGAGTTGTTCTTCAGGCGAAGACGGAGTGTAGGTGAGCGGAATGAATTCTGGCATGTCGGCTCCGTCCAAACGTGGATCAATCGTAGAAATATGGAAGGATGATAAGTCATTTGGTGGGAAGATGCAAGATGAAATGGAAAAGCCCCGGAGAAATATACCGGGGCTTTGTCACCTACGCTTATGCAAAGAGGTCATTTCATCAACGTCATGACCATGGTCCGTGTAAATGTTCTCCCGCTTTCACCAACTGCGCTCATGCGGTAGAAATACACGCCACTGCTGACCGACTCACCTTTTGTGTTACGACCATTCCAACGCGCGGTTCGATAGCCCGGTGGGAGCCAGCGATCTTCCAAGATTGCGACTTCACGGCCAAGAACATCCAGAACCGTGAGTCGTACCGTTGACGGCTCGGGCAGTGCAAAGCTGATTTGAGTCTCCGGATTGAACGGGTTAGGATGGTTTTGGGAGAGGCTGAACTCTTCCGGTACCGTCTGCATGCTCTGACCAAGAAAGCGATTGATGTCGGCCATTTTCAACGGTGCGGTCCCATGGATGCCAACTTTATTTGACCCGGAAGACTCGACCGTTTGATTAAGGGCGGTTACGTAGTAGCATATCAGAATATTCGAGTTAGCATCCATAACAACAACTCCATCGACATAGCTCGTTGAGGTAGTTGAGCTGATCAACGAATACGTGGGAACCATGTTGCAGGTGACCGTGCCTGGTGCGCCTTCAATAGTTCCTCGGTAGATCTTGTAGGAAGTTGCTCCAGAAACAGCATTCCAACTCAAATTGGGTGATTGACCTGCCTGACCTGCGTTGGTAATGGAAAGGTTCTGAGGAGCAGGAGGTGGAGTAACCGTATAGTACGAATACACGAGTATACAATCCATAAATGCATGACTGCTATTGGTGTTTTCGGCATCACTCTTCAATCCAACTCTCAATACCCCGCTACTGAGGCTTGATTGAAAGTAGCTAGTAATATAATGCTCGTTCACTCCCGTTGTAGTATATGGAATTCCACTGTGGAGGGTTGAGCCACTTCCAACATTCCCCCAAACTTGACTTAAGTTCGATGGGTTTGAAGCAGACGGTGCTCTGTTATGGATGCTGTATAGTTCCCGCCCTGTGACGTGAAACCAACTGTCAGATAAGCCCAGTTTAAAACTGCATTCGCGGGAAAATCGGAAATGTTAAACTCTACATAAGATCGGTAGATGTCCTCACTTGATCCCGGATGGTATGAGTTACTGCCGTTGAGTCTTCCAATGTTGTATGAAGAACTGGAACCGTAGGAATATCCTCCTCCGGAATTAACGTATCGTACCACATTCACTTGTAAGTTAGCGGATTTCCGCTGAGTTACATTAGCGTATGTAGCATCCAACCCTGCAAAGAACAAAGATGCCAGCATCCAAGGTAAAGCCATTTTTTCATACATGATGATTTTCTCCTTTTAGTTAGGCATAGATGGATTTTAGATCAGTGCGAACGAAATGAGTCCTTGGGAAGGGAGCGCTGCTTATGGAAGATGTACTTTTGACTCGCGTTTGATTGTTTTCTCATGGCTACTTTCCATGGAGAACGATGGTTTTTTGAGGATGCGATACCGTAAATCCGACAACAAAAGCCTCTCCCTCATGAGGCGATATACCTGTGAAAACGACATTCCTATCTGCAAATTGATCGTATTGAAACCAATCCATACCATTGTAATGCGCTAATGTTCCAAATGCCCCAGCAACAAAAATGTTCTGGTCGTTTCTGCCAATTATGTCGCCGAGAAATCCGCGAGGGGTATACAATGTCCTCCAAGAATTTTGCTCTCGACGAGAAACCCTGCCTCCGGCGGAATAAAGAACGCCAGAGTTACTTGTCCAGAGGCACCCTTTTCCCCAGGGGATCGCTACTGTTGCGCTATCAGCCACTAACCATTTTTGAATCGGCGTCCACACGAAGAAGTAAGAAAAAACTGCACGGTTTGCATAATAAACATCCGCAACAAGAAACAGCTCTTCTCTGCCGCGTCCAGAGATTGAATATATAAAAACCTCATCGGAATGGGTAACTGAGAGCGGTAGAGAATCGACTCTCCATGTTCCCTCTCTATAATGGTATAAATACTTGGAGTCTCCACCAGTCCAGAGGTTGTATGGGTCGCTTCCCCAGATGGTTCTCAATTCTGGCTCAGCGTCCAAGTGTATTTCATCCCAGCGCATTCCGTCGTAGTGAATGACGAGTCCCTTCTCCGAAAAACTGTTTCCTTGAAAAAAGATTTTGTTTCCAACAGCCCAAATATCATTTTGTGAAAAACCGTATATAGCGTTCAATGAGCCTATATTGCTTATTGTTCCACCTTCCTCTGAACTAAGCCGTACATTGGACCATTTGCTTCCATCGTAGTGATACATCTTACCGAACGGTTCACTGTTGTGTCCGACGAGGTAAACATTGTTTGGGCTGCTTGCCCAGACACCCAACATCATAGTTTGTCCACTTCTTGGATAAAACAATGTATCGATCTTCCATCTATAATCGCGCGGTTCATTCGCTTGATCGGGCATTGTCCCGGGTGCCGTTTCAATGTCACAGCTTGTTAATATTCCAAGCAAGGCAAAGGCAATTGAACTTGTAATGCCCAGATAGAACTTCTTAGCCACTTTTATTATAAACAGATAGAATAAAATCTCGAACCAGTTGACAAACTTCATCCAAAGCGTCCTCTAAACATTGCGTGGGATGTCCCTGTACGAGAATCTCAGATTCAGTTCTGTCCAAAATGATTTGAACTGCAACACATTATTCAAAGTCATTTGTGTCTTCATCAAGTCAATAAAAAACCCGAGCATCGTCTCCGGAAAGAACCTTACGGAGTCTGTGCTCGGGTTCGGTGGAATAGGTCAATCATCGCTTCTTTCCAACTTCTAATCGTTATTCTGCATACATCATAACGCGAATTTTACTTTATGTCAAGAGGTACATGGCTAAGCGATGTCCTGTATCACAACCGTGCTTTAAAGAGGAAGGATAGCAATCTGAATGTCGCACAAAGCCGCATGAGAAGTGGTTTTACGCTCAAGCAACAAAAATCCCCAAGCTTCCGAAGAAACTTGGGGATGAGATGGAACAACGATGTCCTACAACTTACGGCGCGTACTTCATCGAGCAGCCGTAAGGCTTCGTGGTCGCCGTGCGAACTGTCTTGCCACTAGTGAGTTCTTCTAACGCGACCTGGACGTAGTTGACTTTCTCCTTCTTGTTTCCGCGCGGGTCGTCATCGATTGCACCATTGTACACTAACTTGCCTTCTTTGTCGATGACGAACATGTGTGGAGTGGTTTTCGCATCGTACATCCTGCCGACCGTTCCCTCAGGGTCGGCTAAGAATGCCGTGTGCTGGGCTTTCCACTCTTTGTAAATCTTCGCGAGCTCTTCGTTTGTCTCGAAATCCTGATGCTTCGGGTGCGTCGAGTTGATGGTGATCCAGACCGCCCCCACATCCGCCGCTTTCTTCTGCGTGGCAGTCATGATTCCCTCGCGATACACCCGCTCTACGAACGGACAGTTGGGATTGGTCCATTCGAGAATGACGATCTTGCCTTTGTAGTCGGACAGCTTATGCGTCTTGCCGGTGATGTCGGTGAGCGTGAAATCCGGAACCAGTTTACCTACCTCAACGGACGCCGGCACCGTGGTGAACGCCATCAACGCAACAACGGCAACCAGCGCAATGAGAAGATGTGTTTTCATAGAACCTCCTTGTGTAGTTACGGGGTGAACGTGATGAAGCTATCGAATACGTGGTGCTACAAAAAACCGACTTTCTGTTGCGAGGGAACCTGCCCGGTAGGCCGCTGGTTCAAGCCTCTGGCTGAAAACCCCTGAGCCAACAGCTTACATTGAATCAAACTTCAGAACACACTCATATCCTTTCCCATCCACAATCACTAATCCCTTCAGCGAGGTGAGCCGTGCGTTGTCGGTGTACGGCTCGATCGCCATAGTGAGTACGCTATCGTGGATACGGATGCTCTGGAAATCGATCGCCGCGTCGTCGACGGCCTCCGGAAAGAAGTCGGTAATGCGCGCAGCGTTCGGGCCCGTAAACTCAGCCGTCACAAGCAAGCGCTTGGAGTCGCGCGCAACGCCGGCACGCTTGATCTCCAGTCCGGCTTCCTTCAGCGGCCGCGGAAGCTGCTGCCAGAACCGGCCGATGTGCTTGATGCCCGCAGGCGGCGTATCCAACGGCAGCTCGACCGTTGCCGTGCCGCGGATACAGCTCTCCTCGCACACCAACCAGTCGAGGCCGGCCTTCACAGTGCCGGAGGTTAGACGGTCTCCTACCGGCTTAAGTTTCGCGATGAGCACCACCTCATTCTTATAGCCGTACGCAACGACGCCCTCATAGTCAAACCGCTGCGGCGTGGGGAACATCAGCTCCCCGACGGAAAACCCCGGCGGAAGCTCCCATGAAACCGCAACCGGCAGGCCGGAATCGCCCGGGTTTTTCCAGTAGAGATACCACCCCGGTTCGATGGTGAACCGAAGTCCTAACACGATGGACCCGCTCTCATCCATCCCGCCGTTCACTAACTCCGCCGTCACGATCTGCTTGCCATCCACCACCTGCGCATTCAGCCCGGCGGCGAGAAACAAGAGAATCGCGATGCTAACGCCTTTCATGAGGATATTCTCTCTCGCGTTGAATCCCTGAAGTTGGATGTTTCCTTCGGTGTGCCCAATGCTTGTTGGTTCCTCTTCCCCGTGACCATGTCGCTTTTCAACCCTCACGCAGTCGTCTGTACTTTTCCTGATACTTTTTATACAGCCTCTTGTGCTTATCACGCATATCGATCTTCTTGCCTTGAATGAACAACTGCTCGACGTTCATAGAGATCTCGATCGGGTCGCGGTCGGTCATCATCAGCGTCGCATCTTTGCCGACTTCCAGCGAGCCGACGCGGTCGTCGATGCCGAGAATCTGTGCAGCGTAGAGGGTAACCGATTTCAGCGCTTCATCTTTCGGCAGACCGTACGCGGCGGCGATAGCAGCATGGTGAGGCGTGTTGCGCGAGTTCGATGCGCTCCGGTCGCCCGTGATGCAATACCGCACGCCGGCATCTTTGAGCTTTTGCGGAAGCGTGAAGATGAGGTCATAATCTTCCCAGCGCCGCGATGGAGCGCTTTGAATGTTCGAGAGGATAACAGGAATGTTCTTCGCCTTCAGCTGATCTGTCACACGCCATGCATCGCGCCCGCCGACGATAACGAGCTTTACGTCCTCTTGCTCCGCCCACGTGATGGCGGCCTGAATCTGTGAAAGTTCGTTTGCGTTCACAAACACCGGAATCTTCCCCTCCAACACAGGCATCATCGCCTCCCAGCGCGCGTCGGTATCATGCTGCGCGGCGCCTCGTTGGCCCGCGGCTTTGCGCGCGGTCATGTACGCACGCGCATTGGCGAATGCATCGCGCAGTTGCTTCAGATTGTTGTCGCGGTTCCGCTGCCACTCCTCGCGCGTTTGCTGAGAGAACGGAGAAGGTGAAAACACCATCGTCGGCCAGTTGACGACGAGGCCGAGGCCGCTCTTCAGCGTCATTTCTTCCCACGTCCAGCCGTCGAGCATCATCGCGGCGGCAAACCCAGAGATGATACCGCCGGTCGGACTTGTTGCAACGATGGCCACGCCGCCCGAGCGAGCAACAGGAATGTGCTCGCTTTCAGGATTGACGGCAACTTCAGCGCGGACGTTCGGGTTGATGGGGCCGACTTCCGCCTGGTCAACAGTCCCCGGCGCACCGAGGCCGACTTCGGTGAGGCCGAGAATGGTGGAGGCGTCGATGAGCGCGGGATAGATGTGCTTGCCAGATGCGTCAATGCGTTCTGCGTCGGCGGGAATAAAGACGTTCGTGCCGACGGCGGTGATGACGCCTTTGTCGAACACAATCGTTCCGTTCTGGATGACCGCACCGCTCACGGTGTGAATTGTTCCTCCCACAAGCGCGATCGGGTTCTTCTGCTTCGGCGCAGGATACGGGTCGGAAGCGTGTAGCGTCATTGCCGCGAGGGCGATCAACAGGACTATTGTCTTAGTTCTCATGGTCTATATCCTCCGTGTGCAGGTGGAGTTCATCGAAACACGACCGCAGCAGTGTTTCCTGAGGCCGTCGTGTCCGCGCGGGTTGTGCGCCCGCTGCCGGCGCCGAGGGCTGTCGCTTCGAGCTGTGAATCTTCTGAATCAGTGTTGCGCGCTCGGTTTGAATTCGCTCGCGCATCTGCCGGTCCTCTTCCACATCGAAATACCTCCGTCCGTCCACCCACGTCTGCTCGCATTTCGTGTAGGAGGAGAGCGGGTTGTTACTCCAGACGACGAAGTCCGCATCCTTCCCAACTTCGAGCGAGCCGACAAGATGGTCGACCTTCAACTGCTTCGCGGGATTGATGGTGACAAACTTTAACGCCTCTTCTTCTGAAAGACCAAACTTCACGGCTTTCGATGCTTCCCAGTTCATCCGTGTGGCGAGTTGCGAGTTGTCCGAGTTGTACGAAACGAGCACGCCCTGGCTGTGCATGAGCGGCCCGTTGCCGGGAATGGCATCATACGCTTCGATCTTGAACGCCCACCAGTCGCTGAACGCCGAAGCGCCGGCTCCGTGTTTCGCAATGGCCTCTGCTACCTTATAGCCCTCCAACACGTGCTGGAACGTCGCGATGCGAATGCCGAACTCTTCACACAGCCGGATGAGCATCAGGATTTCGTCTTGCCGATAGCAATGCGAGTGGATGAGCCGCTTGCCTTCGAGTATCTCGACGATGGCGTCAAGCTCAAGGTCGCGGCGCGGCGGAATCTTTGTCTTGTCTTTCTCCCACTCTTTCCACGCACGCTGATAGTCGCGCGCCGCCATGAAACGATCGCGGATGATCTGCTCTACACCCATGCGTGTTTGCGGGTAGCGCGTTGATGGCTGACCACCGGGGCGGAAGTGGCTTTGCTTCACGTTCTCGCCGAGCGCGAACTTGACCCCCTGCGGCGCGCCGGCAATCAACAGCTCATCGGGCAGCGCGCCCCAGCGCCATTTCACAACCGCATTCTGTCCGCCAATCGGGTTGGCCGAGCCATGCAAGATGTTGGCTGCCGTTGTGCCGCCGGCGAGTTGGCGATAAATCCAGATGCCGTCGGGGTCGAGCACATCGGCAATGCGGACTTCCGGGGTGGCGACTTGTCCGCCTTCGTTGACGGAGCCGGAGATCGCTGTGTGCGAGTGCGCGTCGATGAGACCGGGTGTCACATGTTTGCCGCTCGCGTCGATGACGACCGCGCCGGCTGGAGCGGAGAGATTTTTGCCGATGTGGGTGATCTTGCCGCGCGTGACGAGCATGTCGGCGCCTTCGAGTTTCCCTTGCGGGCCTTGCGTCCAGATCGTTGCGTTTTTCACAAGCACGTGTTGAGGTTGGTCGGGTAGACGTGCGCGGCCGTACTCGCCGGGAGGATAAACGTCGGGAAAGGATGCCATCTCCGGCTTCTTCGGCTGCGCGGTGTCCGGCTCCTCTTTCGGCGGCTCAGTGCGTGCGGCAAACCACGTGAACGGCGTGCCGTCCGTCCGCTCGCCGACGCCAAAGATTTCCTTCTCGCTCACCGTGCCGGACATCGTCATCGTTCCTTTCCAGCCGATAGAATCCGTTGCGACCGTGAAGGCGAGTCGTCCCGCCGCGAAGGCAACGTTGGCCAGGCGCATGTCTTTTCCACGCCACGCAACCGAGCCCGAGGGCTTATCGACTTCGCCGCTGAGCTTGAGCGTACCGGATTGATCCGGGTCAGCAGAGATTTTCAGGCTCCACGTTCCTCGCGCGTCGGTTGCCGGCGGGGGTTTCACCTCGTAGCGTTTGCCGTCGATCCAGACTTCATGGATGCGCGTTTTCTCGGCAAACAGGTCGCCGTTCGTCACAACGATGTTGGCGGCCTTGCCGACCTCCAGCGTACCGAAACGATTGTCGAGACCGAGCAAGCGTGCGGGCGTCGTCGTCAGTGCAGCGAGCGCTGCGTCCGCGCTGAGGCCGCGCTCGACCGCTTTGCGAACTTGTGCGAGGAAGTTTGCAGGATCGCGCAGTTGAGCAGCGGTGAGGGAGAACTGCACACCCGCTTTTGCGAGGCGGCCGGGGTTTTCAGGAGCAGTATCCCACTGACGAAGGTCTTCGAGCGAAACGTTCAGCGCTTCTTCCGGTGCGTCGACAGAAGGCGGTTCGGGGAAATTCAACGGCAGGATCACCGGAACGCCGGTCGCTTTGATGGCGTCGAGTCTTCGATACTCGAGGCCGCTTCCAATCATCCAGAGGTTGAGTCCGAATTCCTTGCCGATTTTTGCTGCGCGCAGGTAGTTCCATTCATCCGACGCCGTGATTGCGACGGGCTGTTTCTGCTGTACAGCATCGGCGATGGCGGCGAGAGCGTTGTTCGTCTCCGGACGCGTTTGTCCGGGCTTACGGCGGTACGATTCGTGGGCTTTTCGATACCAATCGGCGTCGAGGAATGTTTGCCGGATGAGCGCGATGGTACCCATCAGCGAGTTCGGATAGCCGCTCAAGAATCCGCCCGTCGCTTCGAGCGCAATCACCTGACCGACCTGCGGCTTGACGATGAGGTCTGTTGCCGACCCTTCGCCGAGATGAATAAGTGCACTGTTTCCGCGGAACACACCGCGCTGTGGAAGTGTGACGGCAAGCGCAAATCCCTGAGAGCGGAGTTTCTCTGCTGCGCGGTTGTCAGGCTGGAACTCCGTGTGCGCGGTAACGTCGGCGAACACTTTGGCATTCCAGTGTGCGGCGCCTTTTTGTGGTTCCGGGCGTGCTGGCGGCGACGTGAGAGCACCGGGCTGTTGCGGCGGTTGTGCGGGCGGCTTCGGCATGCCGATGTCGGATGCCAGCTCGATGAGGCCTGCGTAGAGTGTGAGGCCTTTCATGTCCCACACGCGCGCATCGGGCGGGGGCGTGATGCGCTCGCCGACGGCTTCGATGATGCCGTTGCGGGCCACGAGCGTTCCGTTGGCGATCACTTTGCCCGGCGCTACGACGATGCGTGCGTTCGTGAACGCATGTACCGAGGGCGTGTTATCCCGCAGCCCGACAGTCGGAGCCGTCTGGGCAAACAGGCATGCCTGTCCGGTAGGCAGACCAACGAGGAATGTGATGAGAACGGTGAGAGACAAGAGGTAACGATGCATCGGAGTCCTCCTTCTTGCTTGGTTGATTCGGTGTAGCCGGTGAATGGTAGGATTCAACCGACAGAGAGAAAACGAAAAGCAGCGGGAAAAGTTTCCCATAAACAGAAAGAGAGCCGCAAGGTCTCAATACGAAGACATTGCTGGTTTCACAAAGACCAACACCTGCCACGCCAGTGTAGCGTTTTCATATACGAGCGAAAAGCCCCGCATAGCGATGTGTCGACGCATGAGAGCCCAGTCGTGCCAGGAGGGACGGAACTTCCAGCGAAAGAGCTTGGCGAGTGCAATATACGTCTTGAACATCATCCTCAACACAACGTTCTCCCTCGGATACGTCAGGGCGTACACCCTGCGGGTTTTGGTAGTCGATTCCTCAAGCAGTCGCGGGAGGTCGTCGTAGCAGCAGACAACCTTGTCTAACAGCGTAATGTCTGCTTCCGGAACCTCCGCGCTGGATTGGACGAAGTCGCCGTGGATGTATGTTGTGCGCTCGTGCACACCGAGCTCTCGCGCAAACTCACTGGCTTTCTGAATCATCCCAATGGCCATGTCCACACCGACTGCTTTGCCCGCGCCTTCCTTCAGCAGCGTGAGATGAAGAGATCCGACACCGCAGCCGATATCGAGAACGCTTGCGCGGTGGACCGGCACTCGTTTCACACCCTCGAGCAGCATACGCTGTTCTTTCGCGAGGCCTTTCTTGCGGAATTGTTTGGCGTACATCGTCGACATCCGCGTGAAGAAGCGGTTGGTGCCGTCGGAAGCGTTCGTTGGAGAGCAGCAGGACATGAGTAGTTAGGGGTTTGGGGTTTGTGATTCGAGGTTGGGGTTTGGAGGTTCGGGTTGAGTTATCCGAGAGTTGAAGGTTTGCTCGGCAGAGTAATCGGCATTATCCTCTTTCATAAAGAGTGGCATTTCGAATGTTTTGTCTACCGCTTGGATATATCTCAGTATTTTTCCACACAGAGTGTTGTAGGCATCGACAAACTCCTTGAAGCGATTCTTATCCTTGAAGGAGTGTGTATCAAACAACAGTTCGAGATGTTCGATTGTCTCCTCTGCAGAAGCATAGGCGCGAAACAAGAAATGAATAAACTCATTCTTGTATCGTCTCAATGCATATCCCTCGACGATGTTCGCTGAAACCGACTTTGCTGATCGCCGAATCTGACTGCCTTCTTCAAATCGCTCGAACGGCGGAAGTTCAAGGGTCATCTGATGTACACGAACCGCGAGGTCGTGCGCAATCTGATAGATCTCAAGCTTTTTATGCCCAGCCTGCATAGATCCTCCAAGAACAGTTGCAGCATTCTTATCTCACCGTGGAGTTCTCGAACCTCTAACCCCGAAACTCGAACCCGCAGTTACAATACAAAGTCAATCTCATACATCTCATACTGCGTCTTCTTCATCCCGAGGCGCGTGTAGGTTTGTTGCGCGCGGGTGTTGTGGCGTTCTACATACAGCCGGAGGCCGCACACGGTGGGGTCGTTTTCTGCCAGCGCCTTCACATGCTCAAACAATGCTTTGAACACTCCCTTCCCGCGAAAATCCTTGTGCACGTACACACTTTGGATCCACCAGAATACGCCGTTCCGCCAGTCGCTCCACTCGTAGGTGATGAGGAGTTGGCCGGCCGCGGTTCCATCGACCTCAGCGATGTAGTAGACGCCGTTGGTCGGATCATCCAGCACGGCCAACACGCCCTGATGCAGCCGATGGAGGTCGAGCTCGAGGTTCTCGGTCTCTTTCGCCATGAGCGCGTTAAACTCGGTAATGCGTGCGGCGTCGGCCCGGGTTGCTGTGCGGATGGTTGGGTTCATCGTTGGTAGCGCCGTCGGTGGGAACAGCGAGGAGTAAGATAGGAGTTGAGGAGGAGAGATGCAAAAGGAAGCTGTCCCCTCAATCCCGACATAGAAGGGAGGATTTTTTTCGTATCGTGTGAAACAAATTATGGGGAGGCGCGTCTCATACAGCAAGCATGCGCCCTCGAATCAACAGTCCAAGAGCCAGCAGTGCGCGAACCGATTGCCAATCGCCTGCTGAGCTTGATCCATTGACACGAGAAGGACGCAGCAGATTACGTGAAGACCTGCTCAAAGCGATGGAACAAGGATATGCGCGAAGAGTTCATTCGCGAGCACTTCGAAGTGTTACAGACCGTGTAATCTCTCCCTTCAACCGGGTAGGGGAGTTCAGCTTGGTCCCCAATCCACCGACGGAGTGGCGCTGAACTCCGCCCCGGCTGAAGCTTGCACATCAAACCAACTCTCCTTCAGAGTCCCACACCAACAATCAGGTACGATTGTTCAGCTTCGGGATTGAGGATGAAGGAAGCGGAAAGCGGAAAGGAGAATGACTCCGTCACCCTGACCTGTCGGGAAAGGGTCACTCCCACACTGACGAAGGCTGCTCGGTCCGTGCCGTACCATACCGATTTCTTCAGCGCAGATCCTGCAAAGAACAGAGCCCGTACTCCTTCCACGCTTACAGGATAGCCGACTTCGAGATAGACCGAATGATCAGGATCGTTATGAACATTGACGAGGGCCTTCAATGCAACAGGAAACGACGCCGTTCCGCTGTATGTCCCTCCAATCTCAATTGTGTGAGCTCCTTTCCCATCCCCCTGATAATTGAAATACTCAATCCCCGCGCTCGGAAAGTAGTAGTCGGTGGCAAGAACGCCAATCGTTCCAACCGGCGACGTCACCTCAAAGGAAGCCCACAAGTCATGCTCGGCAAAGGGTGTACCCGAACCGGCGAAACTGTAAGCTCCCCACGTGCCTATTTTGAAATTCCCCGCCGTCAGCGTCACGGAGGGTTGAAAACTGGGTGAATTCCCGTAGTCGGTCCCGCGCCACACATAGCGGCTCAAAATTTCTACACCGATGCTCACCTGTGCCGACATTGGCACAGCGAAGATGAGGATGAGGCCAATGAGTGAGAGTGAATACCGGAAGAGTTTTTTCTGAGTCCCCATGACAATCTCCTTTTTTGGGTGATAGATGAAGGTGTTTAATGGGGACCATTTTTCGTCAAATGATACTTCAAAATCAGGATGCCGGACCGGCGTCAATCGGCCCGGGCAGAGAAAACTACCCTTCTACATCCACTGCCACTTGCGAACCGGGCAAAGAACCGGGTTTAGGCGCAGGCGGACGTTGTGATTCAACAACCTCGTACGAATGCTCCGCGGTAATGGCGAATTCCGGATAGGCGGACATTCCATGCTCACCAATGTCCAGCCCTTCCAACTCTTCCTCCGGCGAAACGCGAATCCCCACAATCGCTTTTAGTGCAAACCAGACACCCAACGAGGCACCAAAGGTGAAGAGTCCAACCGTCGCAACTCCGATAATCTGATTCATCAGCAATCCGCCTCCGCCACCGAAGAAGAGTCCATCCCCCGTGGTGTTTGGAGTGAAGTGACTCTGGGCGAAGAGCCCTACGGCGAGCGTCCCAAAGATACCGTTGACCAGATGCACCGAGAGCGCGCCAACCGGATCATCGATGCGCCGTCTGTCGAATCCGAGCACGGCCAGGACGACAAGCATGCCGGCGATGAGACCGATGATGATGGAACTTCCCACGCTCACGTACGCGCATCCGGCCGTAATCGCAACCAGCCCGCCAAGACATCCATTGATCGTCATGCTTAAGTCCGGTTTGCCGATAATCAACCAAGCGGCGAGGGTGGAGCTGAGAATCCCCGCGGCAGCTGCGCTGTTCGTAGTAAGTGCGATGTGAGCCAGTGCAGAGGGGTCTGCAGCCATCGTGCTGCCGGGATTGAAGCCGAACCATCCAAGCCAGAGGATGAAAGCACCGAGCGTTGCAAGCGGCATGCTGTGGCCGGGAATCGGATAGCTTTTACCGCTTTTGAACTTTCCAATGCGAGGACCGAGCACAAGAACACCTGCAAGCGCCGCCCAACCACCGACGGAATGGACGGTCGTCGAACCGGCAAAATCCCAGAAGCCGAGTTGTGCGAGCCATCCACCCCCCCAAATCCAGTGCCCCGTGATCGGATACAGAAACGCTACGAGGATGAATGAAAACAAAATGAAGGCAATGTACTTGATTCGTTCCGCGACGGCACCTGAGACAATTGTGGCCGCTGTTCCTGCAAAGACAAGTTGGAAGAAGAACTTTGCCAACAACGGCACGGTCGCCCACGAAATGGCAGCGTATGCCCCCTCATATGCGTCGCCAGTTGCGGGACTATTATCCGCGCCTCCGAGACCCCACAGTCCTTCA
Source organism: Bacteroidota bacterium (assembly GCA_041695045.1). GTDB lineage: Bacteria > Bacteroidota > Ignavibacteria > UBA10030 > UBA10030 > JBGFRR01. The sequence goes on along the minus strand of JBGFRR010000105.1, from coordinate 35,700 downwards.
AGTCCGATAAATTCATTGCCGTTCCCGAACATCAACCCCCACCCGATCGCCCAGAAGGCAAGTGAGGAGACGGCAAAGACGATGAAATTTTTGGAGAGGATGTTCACAGTATTCTTTGCTCGACCGAAGCCGGATTCGACCATCGCGAAGCCGGCATTCATAAAGAAGACCAGCATCCCTGCAATCATAACCCAGAGCGTGTCCAACACGACTTTCTGATCCATACGACCTTATCCTTTCTTGAATGATCTCGTAAAAGCCCGTTACAGCGCCTCAGCGCCTACCTCTTCTGTCCTGACACGGATAACCTCCTCGACCGGCAGGACAAAGATTTTGCCGTCGCCGACCTGGCCCGTTCTTGCCGTTCGTACGATAACAGCGATGGCTCGGTCGAGGCGATCATCGGGAACAACAATCTCCAATTTGATCTTTGGCAGGAAGTCAATTTTGTACTCGGAGCCGCGATAAACTTCGGTGTGTCCTTTTTGTCGCCCGACCCCTTTTACTTCGACGATGGTCATCCCTCGAAACCCCTCCTCCATCAACGCCTCGCGCACCTCATCAAGTTTATGGGGTCGAATGACGGCTTCAATTCTTTTCATTGGATCGCCTCCTTTATAAATTAATGTTATATCCCATATTCTCCTTACTAAATTAGAAATAGTAGGCAAACGACCTTAGAATATAAAGATATTTTTAAGAATGTCAAGTCTAAACTCGTTCATGGAGAAATTTTACTATTGGAAGGGGACAAGGAGGATCGGTGGAGAACAGGATGCTCGTGAGGCGGATTGTGCAGGTAAGTGGGGAGTGAAGGAGAGATGCAAAAGGAAAGCCGTTCTCATGGAGAGCCGGCGGAACGCTTCAGGAAAGCACAGTTGCAAGCGGCACTGCCCATACGTTCTTGCCAAGGCGTGCTGTCTGAATTCCGTTGTATGCAAGAATGCCTGTAACGCAGGAGGGAGTCTTTTCGAGGAAGACCGTGAGTGAAACCAGGTCGCTTTCGGACCACCGACTGGCAGCTTTCACTTCAACAGCCACACAACGCTTCTTGTGTTCGAGAACAAAATCAACTTCGTGTCGTCCTTGAACGTGCCAGTACGAAATCTGTGCATCGGGGAGAGAGGCTTGAAGGATGCTTGATATATTCTGTAGTGCATACGTCTCGAAGAGCGCACCACGCAACGGTTCGTCGGCGTTCTCCAGGCTCTCAACGCCCGCGAGGTGGCATGCGAGGCCCGAATCGGTAAGGTAGAGCTTCGGCGACTTGACAAGCCGGCTGGAACGATTACGAAGGAACGGAGTGACTTTCGTGAACAGGAACGATGTTTCTGCCAGTTGCAGATAACGCGTGGTCGTGGCAAGTGAGAGCCGTGCGTCCCGCGCAAGTTGGCTGAAGTTCAGCAATTGTCCTGTTCTCAACGTTGCGAGTTTAATGAGCGTTCGGAAGCCGAGCGTGTCGTCGATGCGGGCAATGTCGCGGATATCACGCTCGACGTACGTTTGTTCAAATCCCCGGAACCATGTTGCTGCTGCGGAATCATCGAGGGACGCCACCGGAGGCATGCCGCCGCGTACGATCTCCCATGGTGGAAGCGCACGCGCCGTCTCCATCGCAGGGCTTTTTTGGTCCCGTAGGAGCTTCACAAGAAAGGGACCATACGTTGTTCCCTGGATCTCACGACGAGACAGAGGGCCAAGTGTGAAATACACTGCCCGCCCGGCAAGAGTTTCGGACATTCCCTTCAGCAGGGAGAAATTGGCAGAACCGGTCAGTACGAAGCGCCCGGCTTTTCGTTGCCGATCGACAGCCCGCTTTACCGCCGTGAGCAATTCGGGCGCTTTCTGTGCTTCATCGATGCAGAGCGGATCGCCAGAATTGACAAGCGCTTCCGGTTGCGACACCGCCGTTTGCAGTGTGGCAAAGTCGTCAAGGCTGACATAGCGGTAGCGTTTGAAGAGCGGGTCGTTTTGGAGGAAGGTCGTTTTGCCTGTCTGCCGCATTCCCGTAATGACGACGACCGGTATCGACTTCAACGCCTGCCCGACGGTGGTATGAATTTCCCGCTGCAGATAGCCTGTCATGATTATATAGAATCCCTAGTCAAAATGACACATGATTATAGATAATCATGACAACGATGTCAAGGGGGAAATTTATAGAGGGTCGATAGAGGGTTCTTTTTGAAGAGCCACGATAAGGAAACGCTGTTTATCCATCTCACGAACGCCAAACCCCACATCTGTTGCCATGCGCTGGATCATATCCGGTGTCGTGAAATGAACGCGCATGTGGGGCGGAATTTGTCTGCGTTTCCAATACATCAAGGACATTTCCTTGAAAAGCGTGAAATGGTGCTCGAAGTGATAAATCCAGAAATTGTTTCAGGGTAAACCCATCAAGCTTAACAAACTCTACTGAGTTCCCCCCGCGAGTGCGCGTTTTGCCTGGCGCATCATTTGTGTGGAAACGTCTGCTCCAAATAGAACAATGTACTCTCACCGCACCCCCATCTCGCGCAACAAGTGCTCCGCCTTCCCCACCATCTCCGTCACCCACAGCACGTAGCGGATGTCCACGGCAATCGAGCGGCTGTAGGATTCGCTCCAGGCATAGTCGTTGATCGTCGCTTCAAACGCACGGTCGAAGTTTACTCCCACTAGATCGCCGCGTGCGTTGATCACCGGACTGCCCGAGCTGCCGCCGGACGTGTCCGTATTGTAGAGGATCGCCACCGGCACGTCGTTCAACGTCGGATGCTTGTAGCGGCCGAACTGCTTTGCCCGATAGAGGTCGATAATCTCCTGCGGCGTGTTGAACGGCTCCTCACCGGTCGTTTTCTCGATAACGCCGCGCAGCGTAGTAATGGGACTGTAGTACGTTGCATCGGCGGGCGAATAACCGCGGATGTAGCCGAACGTTAATCGCAGCGTCCGGTTGGCGTCGGGAACGAACGCGGTTTTTTGCCACTGCTCCTTCACGTCCACATACAGCGCGGAGAGCCGCGTGAGCGCGCCCTCGCGTCGTTGCCGGGTCTCGCGCACCTGCGGAAGCGTTGGATACAGCGCTCGAACAAGGCGTAGAAACGGATCGTCGATCGTATCTATCGCTGTAGGCGAAACGCCGAACGTCTCCATCACAAATGCCTCATCGCCTAACTTCGTTGCACGATAGGCCGACTCAACAAAGCGCGCAATCGCCTCCTCTTTCTCCATCCCCTTCACCATCTCATCGATGGCGGCAATGCGCTGGCCGTCGGGCAGGGATGCGGCTTGCAGCAAGAGCTCGGTGAGAAACGCGCGGTCGGTTGGCTCGTAATAATCCCGGAATCCCTGCCGCAGCGCGTTCTTCGTTGCGTTGAGATTGCGCTCCATATACGGTGTCAGCCGATCGATGTCTTCCTTCTGCAGTTCACGCGAAGCCTCGTAGAGCACGAACGCGCGGCGCAGCAGCATGGGGCTTGTGAGCGCGTTCTCGAGCAGGGCTTCGAGGATAAGCTCCGATTCTGCCCGCGCCGTCATCTCCTCGTACACGGTGGCGATTTCGGCCAACACCGTTCCGTAAGTTGCCTTGCGTCGCGGGTCGGCATCGATGAAGCGCTGAAGCTCGCGCTCTTCTTCCCGTTTGCGTTCCGCGAGTTGAAGTCGCGCCATTCCTTTGAGTTGTCCGCGACTGCGTTTCATCACGTTGGCTAAGCTCTTGATGCGCGCGTCGTGTTTGATGGCAATCGAGCGGTCGGTCTTGCCGAACTCTTCCATCACACCGATCTGCCACTCGTACAGGTTTGCCGTGTAGGGAAGGCGGTAGTGCTGTTGATATTCCACGAAATGCGATGTCTGATGGCGGAACGTCCGCGCCGGATAGCCAAGGAGAAAAACGAAGTCGCCTTCGTCCACGCCGGCGGGATTAACGTTGAGCACGTGCCGCGGTTTGTAGGGAACGTTTGCGGGTGAATAATCGGCGGGGGAGCCGTCGGGCGCGACGTACGCGCGGGCGAAGGAGAAATCGCCGGTGTGCCGCGGCCAAACCCAGTTATCGTGCTCGCCGCCGAACTCACCGACCGAACGGGGCGGAACATAGACGAGCCGCACGTCGCGCAAGAAAGTGTAGAGGAAAAGAACATACGTGCGGCCGGCGAACATTTCGGAGACTTCCGCTCGCTTGCCCGGGTTGGCTTTTTCGGCTTCGGCGGCAAGCTCGTTCATCGTGCGCGTGATGGCACGCGTCCGTGCTGCAAGGTCCCTGTTGTCGTCGACGCTGAGCACTTCCTTCGACACGTCGCGGTAGGATTCCGTAATGCGGACGGCCAGCCCGCGAGCGGGGATTTCCTCCTGCCGTGTGCGCGCGAGGAAGCCGTGCGTCACGTAATCCCGCTCCGCCGTGCTTGCCGATTGTACGGCGCCGAAGACGCAATGGTGGTTGGTGAGAATGAGTCCTTCGCCGGAGACAAATGACCCGGTGCATCCGCCAATCTGCACAATGGCATCCACAAGACTGACGCCGTTGGGATTGTAGATTTCGTTCGGGTCGATTTGTAGTCCTTTTGCGCGAAGGTTGAGTTTGTGAATCTCGCTGATGGGATACATCCCCTCGTCGCTGATCGCGAGGCCGACGAGCAGGAGAACGAGAACGAAAGGAAAGAGAGCGCGATGGAGAGACATGATGGTACCTTTTCAGTCGTGAAGAAAAAAAACATGGGCTACAGGTAACTGCTATGAAAAAAGTGCTTAAATATTCCAAATTTTCAAAGATTCACTCTTTTTTCATAGCAGTTACGGCTACAGACTGTATTGCATAACCAACTCATATCGACGATGCCGAACAGACTTACGAGATCACCGCATCCGCCTCGATTTCCACCAACATCTCCGCATCAATCAGCCGGCTGACAACGACCATCGACGTCGCGGGGCAGATGTCTTTGAAAAATTCGCTGTGAGCCTTGCCGATGGTTTCCCAATAGTTGATGTTGGTAATGAAGATGCGCGTGCGCACCACGTCGTTCAACGAAGCGCCCAACTGCTTCAGCGCCTTCTCGATGTTCGAGAGCGTCTGGACGGTCTGGCGGTAGGGATTGCTGATGCCGGTCACAAGCCCTAACTCATCGGTCGAGGTTGTGCCGGAAACGAAAATCTGGTTGCCGATACGAACGGCGCGGGAGTAGCCGACCGTGCGTTCCCAGATTGTGTCGGTCGAATGGTTTGTTCGTTCCATTGTTATTCTCCGGATGTGTGGTTGACTGCAGCTAAAACTTTTCCGATCAACTCACCGAGCTTCGCCGTGTTAATCCATCGCACGACGATCACGAGGTCGTACTCAGGCACTATCACAATGGCGTTCGTCCCTGCCCCAAGTGCAGCAAACGTTCGCTCGGTTGCTTGGGGCCATTGTTGTTTGTCCGTGTTGAGCCACCAGAGATAGCCGTACACAGGGCGGATGTCGCACCGCGTAAGACCCAAGCGGATCCACTCATTAGAAAGAATCCGCCGCTCGCCCCACATGCCGTTGCGGAGAAAGAGCAAGCCAAACCGCGCCTGATCGCGTGTGCTTACCCACCATCCGCCGCCCCAATGCCCACCGCCGCTGACCGATTTCATCCGCATACCGTCGATGATCACATCCGAGTTGTCATAGCCGTGGTACTCCCACGTGTCCGAGGCGCCGATGGGATCCATGAGTTCATCGTTCAGGATCTGCGGGATTGGTTTGCGGAAGACCTGCAGCAGTGCGTAGGCGAGCACGTTCACGCGCACGTCGTTGTATTCCCAGAACGTTCCGGGCTTCTGGAGTTGGCGGTCGTAGCCGCGACGCCGGTCGGCGGCGTCCGGTTTATCCCAGAGCGTTCCTTCCCACTCGCTCGTTTGCTGCAGGAGCATGTGCCAGGTGATCGGGGCATTCTGTGGCGAGTTGAATGTGTCATCCCGCACGTATTGCTTCACAGGATGATGCACGTCCTTGATGAGGCCGCGGTCGAACACAAGCCCCGCAGCGGCGGAGAGGAAGCTTTTCGTAACGCTGAAGGTCATATCGACGCGGCGCGTGTCACCCCATTCCGCAACGATATAGCCGTTGCGCAGCACGAGGCCGTTGGGGCCGCCGCGCTCTTTGAACGGACCGATGAGTGCAGGGTGGGGCTCGCGGGCGTTGCGGCGGGTGATCTCCGCGCGCAGGTCGCGGTCGAACATGCTCTCGTTCGCGACGTGGAAGGCGATGGCGGAGTCGAGCAGCGCAGCGCTCATGCCGAGCGCTTCGGGGCGTTTCCGTTCCCACGCGTCGCCCGGGCCGGGGACGTAGGGTTGGCGTTGTGCAACAAGAGACGGCGTGAACACAACGAGGACAACCAGGATATGCTGTAGCCGCTTCATAGCGGTTCTGCCTCCTTTAGAATCCGTTGCCAATACTCCGAAATCCCTAACTGAGCAGCCCACGTTTCGATGTACGTGCGGTCAAGAACATGTTGATTCACTTCGAACACACGCAACGCATCTCTGAAGTGTCGTTCGCTTCCGCCCGCATCGTTCATCCACCGAAGCTTAGCCAGAATGGTATCCTCTACCGTGGGGACGAAGAAACTCACGTCGAGGGCATGGATATGCTTGCGTCGTGAAAACCGTGCTTGGTCAAACGGCTCATCGGTGAGAAGCCAGAAGTTCACTTTATCGCCTTCCGGAAGTTGTGACATTTATGGAGCCGCCTACGGAGAAGCTGTTGAAATTCATGCTCGGGAAGATTAGGGAAGGTGAGCCAGAGACCTTCGGCAAATAATCTTCGCGTGAACGCCGAAAGCTCAAACGCTTTGGCGAGTCGCTGTTCCGGGGTCATCCGGCGGAGGATGTCGATGTAGCGGCGGTGATTTTGCCGTGGCTTCGGGTCCATGACTCAAAGATAGAAAGAAGAGAGGAAAGATGCAGAAGGAAACGGCTCAAAGTACAGAAAAGATAGGATGGAATGCAAGGAATGACTCCTCCTCGCATTGGGAGGGAAGAAAAAATAGTCTATCTTGTGTGCTAACGGCAACCTCTTCCAGAAACGCAGTTCACTCCCCCATCGGACCAACGCCGCATGAGTCGACGACACTTCGGCATCCTCCTCGTGGTGATTTTGCTGTCGCGCATCCCTCTTTTCACAGGAGGGTATGGGGTGGATGGGGACGCATGGCGTGTTGCACAGTCGGCGTTGCGGCTGTGGGAAGAGGGAACATACCATCCTTCGCGCTTCCCGGGTTTCCCGGTCGTTGAGTTCATCAACGCACCCACCATCGGCCTTGGCGGTTCAATCGCTGCGAACCTAACAACGCTCTTCTTCTTCGTGGCGTCGCTCGTTGTGCTCAGACGTCTCGCGGCTGACTGGAACATCCCGACGCCCGGCTTACTGCTGACGCTCTATGCGTTCTTCCCGATTCTCTGGAAGAACTCCGCCATCACGCTGGATTACTGCTGGGGGCTTGCTGCAATTCTTCTTGCGACGCGACTCGTAGAACAGAATCGTATTGTTGCGGCAGGCGTGATCGTGGGACTTGCCGCAGGGACGCGCATGACGCACATCGCGTACCTTCTTCCGTTCATCTTCCTTTTTGAGTCGGAGCGGCGCCACGCGTGGCTTCGGTTTTCGCTCATCGCAATCGGAACGACGGTTCTTTGTTATGTGCCGGTTCTCCTTTTCCCCTCATTCGGGCAGATGCTGAAAGAATTTCCGCATCACAGCTGGGAGCAACCGCTCTGGCAAAGGGCAGCGATGTTTAGTTATCGTCTCGTCTCGGTTTTCGGCGTTCTTGGATTTGCTGCCGTTGCTGCGATCGTGCTGCTGAAAAGAAAAGAGCTTGTCGGTTTGATGAAACAGCCTCGGTTTGCCTTTGTCGGCGCATGGGTTCTGGTTACGCTTCTCGGTTTCCTTGCCCTTCCCGATGAGCGGGAATATCTGATTCCGATGATTCCCTTTGCGCTGATGGTGTTGTGGAATCTTGCTTCACGAGTGCGGCGCGTCATCGTAACGGTGCTGTTGCTCTCGCACGCCTTCATCGGAGTTGAAGTGGTGGAACGAATTTCCGGTCAGCCGACGATCAACGTCCACCTGAGGCCGGGAATCGTCGTGAGGGAAGTCGAAGGAAGGCGAGAGCTTGATGCGTGGCGACGGCATGTGGCGTCGGTCGAGGTGCCGGATTCTTCAGTGGTGATGATCGGAGCGGGGCCAATCTTCGGTCTTGCAAATCCCGCCGTTGAGCACGATGCCGCGTTCAGCGCGATGTTTCAGCAGGATGCTTACCGCGCGAGGAATCGGAACGAAGTGTATTTCGTGTATGCACTCGGTCTGCACGAAGTGACGGCTGCTCGTCGAATGGGATTCGGCGTCTACGTCGTCGATACGGCGAAGGAGTACCTCGAATCGTTCATCGGTTACCGGCTGGACGGTCAGAACATTCTTGAGGTGAGCACACAAGGGCCGTAGAGGAGGAATCGCGTATTACACGAGTTCTCCAACGTACAAGAACGCTTTTCCCTGAAACTCGTGCGTGCGGTCGATGCAATCGATCTCGGTGCATCGAAAGGTGACGAGGCCGAGGGCGGAAGTGAGTTGCGCTTCAGTCTCGAAGAATTGTGTGTGGTAGTTTTCAGCATAGAGCCGAAAGCGCTGTTTTGGGACGAGTACAACAATTTTCCTCCGTGCCACGCGCTTGAGTTCTCGCACAGCCGCATCGAGGTCTTTCACATGCTCGAGCGTGTGGCAGCACGTGAGGTAGTCGAACGACTTGTCAGCAAACGGCAGGTGTTCGGCAAATCCCTCCCGCCACTGAACAGAAACACTCTTTGCTTCAGCGTGCGCTTGAGCCTTGCGTAACGCCTCTGCGCTAACGTCCACCCCCGTTACCTCAAAGCCGGCTTCGGCAAACCGTACCGCGAGCGTACCCGCTCCACATCCGACCTCAAGCACAGAGCCGGGGCTGCCGAGTGCCTCGATGATCATCGCCGCGTCTGTTTCTTCAACGCAATCGTTCACGCGGTGACGCCACGCTGTGTTGTAGGCTTGCTTCCATTCCTCGTCGGAAAGCTGTCGAAAATGCTTGCGCCAATCAACATCGAACCATGGGCCGTACTTCCGCTGCACGGTGCGGCGAGCGAAGAACCTCTGATTGACAGCACTCAGAAATTCCCGAACGGGGGTGGGGAGGAGAGATTTGAATCGGATGTAACTTGTTCGGAGGAACGACATGGGTGAAAATCTCGAGAGAAAGGTAGTCAGGAAATGCACGAACTTCAACCTGTCTACGCAACTTGAAGGGAGGTTTTTGTATGCTCGTTGCTCTTTTGCCCTTGCATCCACGCGAGTGTATTTTGTATCTTTGACCATGCGCATCCTCGCATTTACCGATATCCACGGCTCGTACAAGAAAGTCCATACTGTCCTTGCAGAACAACGCGACTATGATGTTGTCATCATTGGCGGGGATTTAACGACGGTTGGCTCTCCCCGCGAAGCTGAGGACGCGATCCGACTGTTCCAATCGCATGAGCGGCCTTTGCTCGTCGTGGCCGGCAACATGGACCCACCCGCGTTGGATCAAACCTTCGAAGCTCTTGGTGTTTCCATCAATGCTCGCGGCGTGGTTATGAACGGGGTAGGCTTTTTCGGCGTCTCTGCTTCTCCCTTCACCCCGATGAACACTCCCTACGAAATCTCGGAGGATGAAATCCTTCAGCGCGCGGAAGCCGGCTGGAAGGAGGTCCAATCGGCCCGTGTGAAAGTCTTTGTTTCCCATGCTCCGCCTCGTACTACAACGGTAGACACGATCATGCTCGGACAGCATGTCGGCAGCACGGCCGTCCGGTCGTTTATCGAACAACATCAGCTGGATGCCGTCGTGTGCGGGCACATCCACGAGGCACGGGGGTTGGATAGGATTGGAAAGACTCAAATTGTCAACTGTGGTCCCGCCGGCAGAGGCTACTACGCAGTGCTCGACATCGCGGAACAAGTGAGTATTGAGCTTCGAGGATAATTTGAACCATGATGAACAGGAGAATGACCTATGACGGAAACAGTTGGTTTTATCGGTCTCGGCATGATGGGCAAGCCGATGGCAGAACGGATTCTTGATGCAGGATACCGGCTGGTCGTCTTTAATCGGACGCGAAAAAAAGCGACCCCACTACTTCAGAAGGGAGCTGTGTGGGCCGACTCACCGCGTATGGTCGGACAACAGTGCAGTATCGTGTTCTCAATGATCTCCTCCACTGAGGTGCTTGCGGATATTGCCCTCGGTGTGCACGGCCTCTTGCGCGGCTTCAAACGGGGAAGTATCCATGTTGACATGAGCACCGTCTCACCTGAAATCACGAAACGGCTCCAGCGCGTATACAAAGCGCGGGGTTCTTCGTTCATGCATTGCCCTGTGCTCGGCAGTGTCCCTCAAGCAACCGACGGTTCGTTGTTGCTCTTTCCCGGAGGAAATTCAAGAACCTTCGAACGCGTCAAGCCGATCCTCAAGCACCTCGGGCAGCAGATGTGGAGGTTCGATCGGACAGAGCAGGCAACGCACACGAAACTGTTGTGCAATACGTTTATCGCCGGCACGATCATGACGCTCACGCATGCGCTTGCGTACGCGCGCAAGGCGAAAGTTCCATCAACCACGCTCCTGGAAATCATCGCGAATTCAGCCATGAATGCCCCCATGTATCAAACGAAAGGGAAGGCGATCATCGATGGGACGTTCACGCCTCGCTTCTTTGTTGAACATATGCTGAAGGACATCAGGCTTTTGCTCGATGCTGCGAACGAGCTGAAAGTCCCGCTTCCCATGCTTCGGACCGCGCAAAAAGTTTTCGAACGCGCCATCGCTGAAGGCTATGGAAAGGAAGATTACTCGGCCGTTATCAAAGTTCTGGACTGGTCCAACTATCGGGTACGAGTATTGAGAGAGTGAGAAATCCACTTTTGTGATGAGTATGTTCCTGCCGCGCCATTTTGGGTTGATTTTGGTGATTCTTCCCGCCGTGGGGAATATTCCCCACTTGTTTTGAGGCCAAATCAGGCCATCTTCTCGCCAACATCCCTAATCCCCTTACTTTTCAGCATCATTTCGCTTGACTTTCATGCGCTTTTCCCTAAATTTCCCATCCGTGTGGGGAAAAGTGGGGAATCAGGGAGAACCAAACCTCCTGAAAAATCAGGGGTTCTCAAACACACAGCACCAAATCCTTAATGTCATCCTTCAAAGGGCGGTATTCATACTCGGTCGATAGCAAGGGCCGCATTGCTCTCCCCGCTAAGCTCAGGAAGAATGTTTCGTCTGCAGCAAACGACACGTTTATTGTCACGCGCGGTTTTGAACAGTGCCTCTTCCTCTACCCGCAAGATGAGTGGAGTAAGATGGAAGAGTCTGTGCGCGGACTTTCACCCTCGAACCCTCAGCATCGATTTTTTGTGCGCACGCTTCTTCAGTGGGCAACCGACGCTCAGCTCGATAGCCAGGCGCGAATCTCCATCCCTCAAGACCTCCTGAAATTTGCAGGGATACAAGATGAAGTGCTGATCCTCGGCATTATGGAACGGATCGAAATCTGGAATCCTAAGACGTTCGAAGAGTACCTGAACAATCAGCCGGCAACGTATGAGACCGTTGCTGAGATGGTGCTGAAGCCGCACACGTGAGCATGGAGCTTGTGAGGCACCGGTGAACCGCCCATCAAGGACAGAGCATGACCACCGGCACATCGTATCATACGCCGGTACTTGTCGGCGAAGTTCTCCGCTACCTTGTCGCAGCGCACGAGAGAGTGTATGTTGATGCGACCCTCGGCGGCGGCGGGCATGCAGAAGCGATTCTTCAGGCGACGGGAACGAAGGCCCGACTCATTGGAATCGACGCAGACGCCGATGCGATTCAAGTTGCACGCGGGCGGCTTGAACGGTTTGGCGAGCGAGTTCGAATTGTTCAAGCAAGATTCGAGAAGCTGCGGGAGGTCTTGAAGAAACTTGAAGAACAACACATCTCCGGTGTGCTCTTCGACCTCGGCGTATCGTCGTATCAGCTGGACGAAGGAAGCAGGGGGTTCAGCTTTCGTACGAACGATTATCTTGACCTTCGCATGGACCGTACACAACAGTTCGATGCACGCACAGTGGTGAACTCATACAGCGAACAGGATCTCGCAAACGTGTTCAGGAAGTATGGGGAAGAGCGCCATGCTCGACGCATGGCCCGACTCATCGTTCAGCAGCGGACACGGCTTCCCATCGAAACGACCGGAGACCTTGCTGCGCTCGTTGAAGCCGCGTTGGGACAACGATTTCTGACCAAATCTCTTGCTCGTGTGTTTCAGGCTATCCGAATCGAAGTCAACAATGAGCTTCAGCAGTTGCAAACCGCACTCGACGACGCGCTGCAGGTTGTAACGCCGGGAGGACGCATTGTCGTAATCTCGTACCACTCCCTCGAAGATCGCATTGTGAAGGAAACCTTCAAGCGTGCAAGCGCAACAAGACTTCTCTCTGCCAACAAACTGGAACCGGAGATACCCGTACACCCGCGCTGCCGGTTGTTGACCAAGAAGCCGGTTGTGGCATCAGCAGACGAACGAGAAAGGAATCCCCGCGCACGGAGTGCGAAGCTTCGGGCGGTTGAGATTCTCGAAAGGGAATAACCCATGGCAAAGACGATTCACAACAGCGCAGAAGTGCTCTTCCAGCGCGCCTTGACGCCAGAACCCCTAACGACGAGCAACAAGGCAACGGGCGTGGGTTCTAATGCCATTCCTGTAACACCAACGCTTCCAAGGACTTACACGCCTGCATCCCCCGCCGTCGGTGAGGTCGTGCCGATGCGAAACCGCAAGGTCGTTCGGCGCAAGGTATCGACGTTTAACATCATTCTTCTCCTGCTCGGCTCGGCGGCGGCAATTGTGCTTTACATCGGCAACATCATCGCTGTTGACCGGCTCGTTGCCGAGATTGATGCGCTTCAGCGGCAGCATCAGAAAATTCTGAGCGAGCAGGAAATCCTGCGGGCAGAAGCAAACCGGCTTTCCGGTCTGGAGCGAATCAACAAGAAAGCCACAGAGGAGCTTGGCCTTGTGAACCCGAAGCAGCCGCCGGTACAGCTGAACGTCGACCAACAGAGAATTCGCGACATCGAAGAAGCGCTGAGCCAACGGAAAACACTGCAGCGATGACGCAGCCTCAATCCATACCCGCCGAGCAACAGAAGCAGAAAGCGTTCTTCTCTCGTTTCTTCATCCTCAAGCTCGGTTTTGTGCTCTTCTTCCTGCTGATCATTGTGCGGCTGGTGAAGATTCAAGTAGTGGAGGCCGACCGTTATAAAGCAATTGCCCGCAAACAGTATGAGCAACGGTTCGTTTTGCCCGCTAGTCGCGGAAACATCTACGACTGCAACAGAAGCGTGCTTGCGTCCAATACCATGCTTGTTTCATTTGCGGCGGATCCGGTGATGGTCGGCGACAATGCGCGTGTGGTGGCAGAAAAATTCTCCAGGGTCTTCGACAAGCCGAGGGAGCATTATCTCGCGAAACTCAAAGAATCGCGTGGTCGATCCAGTCGCAAGCGCTTTGTCTGGCTCGAACGGCACATCTCGCCAGACCTTGCCCGTCGATTAGAGTCAACACGCCTCGATGGTGTTGTCATGATTGACGAGCCGAAGCGTTTGTATCACTACGATGAACTCGCCGGCCCGCTTCTCGGCTACACCGACATCGACAACCGCGGCATTTCAGGACTTGAGTTACACTTGGATGACGAGATGGATGGTGTGGATGGGTCCGTCGTGATGCAACGAGACGGACTCGGTCGCGCACGCGCATCGGCAGACTACCCGCAGATTGACCCTGTGAACGGCAACGACGTTATTCTCACGATTAACCTCGCGTATCAAGCAATTGTCGAAGAAGAATTGAAGCGCGGCGTCGAGGAGAACAATGCCGACGCTGGCCTTGCGATCATGCTCGACCCTAAGACAGGCGAGATCCTCGCGCTCGTCAATGTTCCGGGCGTCAACCCCAACCGTTACCGCGATTACGGCATCGCGGCCTCCAAAAACCGCGTTGTGGTCGATATGTTCGAACCGGGCTCGGTGTTCAAAGTCGTTACTGCCGCCGCCGTGCTCGAAAAAGAAATCATATTGCTCGACCGTCACTTCGATGCCGAGAACGGCGAAATGAAAGTTCCCCTTCCGGGCGGGAAGTTCCGCCTCATCAAGGACACCAAACCGTTCGGCGTCATCACCTTTCAGGAAGCGATGGAGGTCTCCAGCAACATCGTCATGGCAAAGGTCAGTCCGTTGATCGGGCCGGAGCTGATGTATCGTACGGCGCGTGATTTCGGGTTCGGTATTCTGACGGGTGTCGACTTGCCCGGCGAGGTGCGCGGGCGTCTCAAGAAGCCGCACGAATGGTCCGGCACAACACTTCAGACGCTCTCGTACGGCTACGAAGTTGCCGTTACTCCGCTGCAAATCGCATGTGCATATGCGGCTGTGGCGAACGGCGGTGTGCTCATGAAACCCCACATTGTGGCTGAAATTCGCGGCCCCGATGGCTCCGTCATCCGGAAGCAACAGCCGCAGCGAATCCGTCGGGTGATTGCGGAACAGACGGCGGCACAGTTGACGGCGGCGTTCGAAGGCGTTGTCGAGCGGGGAACGGCAAAGGAGGTGCGAGCCAACGGCATACGCATCGCGGGAAAGACGGGGACGTCGCGAAAGGTCGTCGCGGGAAAGTATTCATCCCAACATCACACGAGCTCGTTTGTCGGATTCTTCCCTGTGGAGGACCCGCAGGTCGTGCTGTTGGTAATGATGGATAACCCGCGTGCGCGCGGGTACTACGGTGGTGCAACGAGCGGTTCGGTGTTTCGCGCCATTGCCGAACGCATCGTGAACACGACGGGTGGGATCGTTCCCGCGCCGCGAGCCGTTCTTGTCAGCAACCAGCGCACCGGCGTAAGCGTTCCCGATGTGCGAACGCTCCGCGTTTCCATCGCGCAAAAGATTCTGGAAGGACACAACCTCTCGGTGAAAGTGTACGGTACCGGCGAGATCGTTGCGCGTCAAACGCCCGACGCCGGCGCGCACGTTGAACCGGGCGATGTGGTCACAATCGTTCTTGCCGGCGATGCGACGACACACAACGACGGCATGATGACTGTGCCCGACCTGCGAGGCATGAGCATTCGCCGCGCGGTGAACAGACTCGTGGCTGAAGATTTTGAAATTCGCATTCTCGGCTCCGGCGTCGTGGTGAATCAGTTTCCCCGCGCCGGGGAGCGCGTGCCGGCCGGTGCGTTGGTGGCCATTCAATGCGAGCCGAAGCACGTCGTTTCAACAGTACTGTATTAACGAACGCAGTTGCCCCGCGGGAGCAACGATGTATGCATCTCTCCAAATTGCTTGAAGGCGTGCATGTGACGAAGCTGTACCAAACAATGTTCGGCACGATGGTCGTAACACAGGATGTGGAAGTCCACGCTGTTCAGTACGACTCCCGTGCCGTCGAGCCGAACGACTGCTTCGTCGCCATCCGCGGCACGACGGAAGACGGCCATCGCTACATTGCCGATGCCGTACAGCAGGGAGCGAAAGCTGTCGTGCTCGAGGATGAATCGGCGTTTCCCGACTCGCTCGCGATGCATACCGGCGTCATCAAAGCCGTCGTACAGGATTCCCGCAAAGCCCTTGCGGAAATTTCCGCCAACTTCTATGACCATCCCTCGCGAAAACTGACGGTCGTCGGCGTGACAGGCACAAACGGGAAGACAACAACAACGCATGCCATCAAAACAATTCTCGAAGCGTCAGGGCAGCGCGTTGGACTCATCGGAACCATCGAGCATCGCATCGGAGAGACAACGCTTGAAGCCAAGCACACGACGCCGGAGTCGCTCGAGTTGAATGCTCTGCTCGCCCGCATGGTCGAAGCACAGTGCACCGCCGTTTCGATGGAAACCTCATCGCACGCCCTTCATCAATCACGCGTGCACGGCATCGACTTCGACGCTGCTGTCTTTACCAACCTCACCCAGGATCATCTGGATTATCACGGAACGATGGAAGAGTACTTCAACGCCAAGAGCATCCTCTTCAAGATTCTCAAGCCGGAAGCTCATGCGGTGATCAATGCCGACGACGCGTGGGGTCGAAGATTGATCGACCGGCACCACGGCCGTACGATCACCTACGGTCTCAACGAAGCAGCGACCGTAAGAGCAACCAATATTGCGCTGAGCATGGAGGGAACAACACTCACGGTGCAACACGATGGGAAGACAACAACCCTCCACACGCCGCTGGTCGGACGCTTCAACGTGTATAACGCCCTTGCAGCGTTCACCGTCGGTCTGTCGCTCAACGTGCCGATTGATGCGATGAAACAAGGCTTGGCGGCGATGAAGCAACTGCGCGGAAGGTTTGAACGCATCCCCTCGCCCGCAGGCTGGAACGTTGTTATCGATTATGCCCACACACCCGATGCGCTGGAACAATGCCTGCGAACAATCCGTGAGGTCCTGCCAAAGGGGCGCATGATCACGGTGTTCGGTGCAGGCGGGGATCGCGACGCAAACAAACGGCCGGTCATGGGCAACGTTGTCGCAGAGTTGAGCGATGTTGTCATCATCACGTCCGATAACCCGCGCACCGAAGACCCGCAGAAGATTATCGATGACATTGCCGCGGGCATCGAGCGGAAGCACGATGTGCTTCAGGAAGTTGACCGGCGCAGGGCGATTCACAGGGCGCTATCGCTCGCCCGGCGCGGTGATGTGGTGTTGGTTGCCGGGAAAGGACACGAAGAGTACCAGATTCTCGGCACGCGGCGCATTCATTTCAGCGACCGCGAGGCCGTTGAGGAATTCATTCGACGATGAGGCTGACGAAGGATGACCTACTCGCGGTCCCGCACGTTCGCATGAACAATCTGGACCGCTTGCGCCCGCCTGCAATCAGTGGAGTTTCGACAGACACCCGCACGCTGAAAAACGGCAATATCTTCTTTGCCTTGCGCGGGGAAAAGTTTGATGGGCATGAATTCCTCCCGCAGGCGATTGAAGCCGGAGCAAGCCTTGCCGTCGTCGATCGCGCCTGGTTTGACACACAGACGAGTGTTCCCGGTCATGCGACGCCTGTGCTCGTTGTTGAGAACACTACGCAAGCACTCGGTCAACTGGCAACGGTATATCGGAAAAAAATTCGCATCCCCGTGCTTGCCGTGGTGGGAAGCAATGGGAAGACGACAACAAAGGAAATGATCGCCGCCGTCCTTCGCACGACGAGCAATGTTCTGAGCACCGAAGGCAACCTGAACAACCACATCGGTGTGCCGCTGATGCTCTTCAAGTTGCAGCGAAAACACCGCATGGCCGTGCTCGAGCTCGGAACGAATCATCCGGGAGAGATCGATGCGCTCTGCCGCATCGCCGAGCCGACGCACGGGCTGATCACGAACGTGGGACACGAGCACCTTGAGTTCTTCGGCGACCTCGATGGCGTCGCACAGGCAGAAGGAGAGTTGTTCCGATGGCTCGCCGCCTCGCGCAGTCGCATGGCGTTTGTGAATGCGGACGACGGCAGAGTTGTCGCGCAGGCTTCTCGAGTAAAGCGCCGCGTCCGGTACGGATTCGAAGCCCGAAACGTGGATGTACAAGGCACGTTGGCAGGACTCGATGCACGAGCGTGTGCGAGGATTCGTGTGAAGAAAAAAGGACAGAAGGAATTCGACCTGCAGCTCCGGGTTCCCGGTCAACACAATGCGATGAATGCGCTCGCTGCAGCAACGGTGGGAATCCATTTTAAGGTGCCGGCTGCGAAGATTCGGAAGGCGCTTCAACAGTTCAGCGGCATCGGCAAGCGCATGGAGGTGCTGAACATCGCGGGCGCCACGCTGATCAACGATACGTATAACTCGAACGTCGATTCTACGCAGGCGGCGTTGAGGACGCTTACGGCGATGGAAACCAAGCGCAAACGCATCGCCGTGTTGGCCGATATGTTAGAGCTAGGCGCGCAGGCAGAGGGGGCGCATCGAGCCGTGGGCGAAGCGGCAGGCGAGTTGGGAATCGACGCGCTGCTGACGTACGGACCGCTCTCCCGCTTCACGCACGAAGCGGCAGTAGTGAAGTTCAAAGTCCACTACGACCAGAAAAATGTCCTTGCCGAATACCTTGCCGAGCTCATCGGCGAGGGGGATGTTGCGCTCATCAAGGGTTCGCGTGGGATGAACATGGAAGATGTTGTCGCCTTCCTTCTGGAACGCAAAAAGCGATAAAACACCGTGCTCTATTATCTCCTCACACATCTCGACAGGCTGTACGACATCCCCGGCTTCGGCGTCTTCCGCTTCATCACGTTCAGAGCCGGCGCAGCGGCAATAACGGCGTTGGTGATTGCGTTCTGGTTCGGTCCCAAGATCATCAAAAAGCTGAAGGAACTTCAGGTTGGTGAAGCCGCAAAAGTTGAAGCTCCGAAGACTCATCTGACGAAAGCCGGCACCCCGACGATGGGCGGGCTGATCGTTCTGCTTTCGATTGTGATTCCCGCGGCGCTCTGGGCCGATGTGCTGAACATGTACATCATCATGATCCTCTGTATCACCGTTACCCTGGGAGCAGTGGGATTCCTTGATGACTATCTCAAGGTAGTCAAGAAAAAGCCGAAGGGTCTCGTCGGCCGTTACAAGATTATCGGGCAGGTCACGGTGGGACTGGTGTTAGGAGGCGTCATCTATTTTTTCCCGCATTGGTTTGACGTAACGCTCGTGCCGATGGCCTCAAAAACGACGGTGCCGTTCTTCAAACATCTTGAACTGGACCTCGGCGTCTTCTACATCCCGGTCGTTATCTTTATCGTTACCGCAACGTCCAATGCCGTGAATCTCACCGACGGGCTCGACGGCTTGGCCATTGGAACGGTCGGCATCGTCGGCGGGACGTTAGCCGTCATCGCGTACATCTCGGGACACGCGGAACTCAGTCAATACTTGACCATACCATTCTTGCGGGGGAACGGTGAGCTGGCGATCTTCTGCGCCGCGTTGGTGGGAGCGGCACTGGGGTTTCTCTGGTTCAACTCGTACCCCGCACAGGTTTTCATGGGCGATACCGGCTCGCTCGCCCTCGGCGGAATCATTGGCGGCATGTGCGTGCTGATCAAAAAAGAACTGCTGCTGCCGACACTCGGCGGCATCTTCCTGATGGAGACGCTGTCGGTCATCATTCAACGGTCGTACTTCAAGTACACCAAACGGAAGTACGGCGAAGGGCGGCGCATCTTCAAGATGGCGCCGATCCATCATCACTTCGAACTGCTCGGCTGGCCGGAACCGAAGGTCGTCACACGGTTCTACATCATCGCTCTTCTACTGATGATTCTGAGCTTGGCAACGTTTAAGGTGCGGTAATGCCGAAACGGACGAAACGAGAGGAAGTAATTCTCCGACACATCCGGAACCGGATCGTCAAGCACTATGACCCGGAGAAGATCATTCTCTTCGGATCGCGGGCAGCCGGAAGCGCACAGCGGGAAAGCGACTTTGACCTCCTCATCATTAAGCAGACGCGCAGACATCCGATCGAGCGCTCCATGGAAGTCTCGAGCCTCTTCCGCGACCGAGATTTCGGACTTGACGTGATCGTCAGAACCCCGGCAGAAGTTAAACGACGGTTACAGTGGGGAGACTTTTTCTACAAGAGAAGAAGTATGACCTACGGTCGTGTGCTGTATGAAAAATCCTAAGATAGTCAAAGAATGGTTGAAGTTTTGGAGATAGCAAGCGCCGGGTTCTTGTTCAATGGTAATCGGGATGGATGCTTCCCAACTCCACAATAGGAACGTCTCCATTATCGGCGCCGCACGAAGCGGTGTGGGTGCTGCGCGGCTTCTGCTCGCGCAAGGAGCCCGGCCGTTTGTCAGCGACCTGCGCGCGAAGGATGAACTTGTACAATTCCTCTCACAACTCGATGCGGCGAGGGTTCCGTACGAAACCGGCGGACACACAGAGCGCGTGTATGACTGTTCGCTGATGGTGATCAGTCCGGGCGTGCCGAGCAACGCGCCGGTCGTGGTCGAGGCGCAACGGCGAGGCATCCGGGTGGTGAGTGAGCTGGAGCATGCAAGCTGGTATTGCAAAGCGAACATCGTTGCCATTACCGGCAGCAACGGAAAAACGACAACAACAACATTAGTCGGGAGGATCCTTAGCGATGCAAAGACGAAACATGTTGTTGCGGGTAACATTGGGACGGCATTCTCATCCGTCGTTCTGGAGATGGCTGAAACAAATCTTGTCGTTCTGGAAGTGAGCAGTTTCCAGCTCGACCATTGCGAAACGTTTCGGCCCAACATCGCCGTACTGCTGAACATCACGGAAGACCATATGGATCGCTACGATAACTCCATGGAGCGCTACGCCGCATCAAAAGAGCGCATCTTTATGAACCAGCGTACGGAAGACCTTCTCATCCACAGCGCGGATGATCCGTGGACGCTTCGAACAGTTCCGAAAGCTCGCTCCCGGCGTATGGGATTTAGCGTGCGTGAAGCATTGAATGAAGGAGCATTCCTCGAGGGCGGCGAGATTGCGGCTGTCGTAAACGGAAAACGCATGAACATCGTTCGCGCGGAGGAGATAAGTATCAAAGGGATACACAATCTGTCGAACGCCATGGCTGCGGCGTTAGTTGGGCTTCACCTCGGCGTCAATCCGGCTTCGATTCGCGCAACGCTGAGGAACTTCAAAGGCGTCGAGCATCGGTTGGAATTTGTACAGGTCGTGGACGGCGTGCGCTACTATAACGACTCCAAGGCAACGAACGTCGATGCGGTATGGTACGCCCTCCAGGCATTCGATGTGCCGGTCGTCTTGCTGTTGGGCGGTCGCGATAAGGGGAATGAGTACTCGCGTCTCACCGAGGTCGTCAAGAGTCGCGTTCGCGCGATTGTTGCCGTCGGTGAATCGGCGGAGAAGGTTGAGCGGTCGTTCGCCGGCGTGGTTCCGGTGGAGCGAGCAAACTCGATGGAACAGGCCGTCTCAAGTGCACGCCGGCTTGCCCGGCACGGAGATGTTGTACTTCTGTCTCCCGCCTGCGCGTCGTTCGATTGGTTTAAGGACTATGAGCATCGGGGCAAGGTGTTTAAGGAGTTGGTGAGGAAGGTGGGGAGTAGTTGAGTAGAAAGTAGAAAGTAGGAAGTAGGAAGTAACAAGTAGTAAGAAGATTGCAGCCGAAAGGGTGGTGCAGTCATTCGGGAGATGCGCATCCATGCAACTCAGTCTTGAACAGGCAGGAAGCAGCAAGCAAGGAACAGATTGCAGTTGGCAGGGGAGTGCAGTCATTCGGGAGATGCGCATCAGTGCACATCAGTTTTGAATCGGTGTGAATCAGCGTCAATGAACAAAGCGCAGCGTAACCATATCGACCTCCCGACACTCATCTGTGTGCTCATTTTGATGGTGATGAGCCTGGGTGTTGTGTATAGCGCCTCGGCCACATGGGCGCAGGAGAAGCTCGGCTCAAGCGAAAAGCTCCTCAACTCACACGCGATCAAAATCCTTCTTGCCCTCGGCGCGCTGTTTGTCGGTATGATGATCGACTATCGGAAATACCGCAAGCTCACGAAGCTCACGCTCGTCGTTGCCATTCTTCTCCTCGGTCTGACGCTTGTGATTGGCGGAGAGATCAAAGGCGCTGCACGTTGGCTACGGTTCGGCGGCTTTGGGTTCCAGCCGTCCGAGTTTGCCAAATTCGCCCTCCTCTTTCATCTGTGCACGCTCGTGGCAACGAAGGGGGAGGCCATCCGGGATTTCAAAAAAGGCTTTCTCCCGATGATCATCTGGATCAGCCTCGTGTGTATACTCGTCATGCTGCAGCCGAACTTCAGCACCGGCGCCATGATTGTGCTTGTCGGGATGCTCATGCTGTTCATGAGCGGCGCGCGGTTCTTGCATCTTGCGCTCATCGGCGTCGTTGCCATGCCGGCGTTGGGGGCATACATGCTGAGTGCTCCGTACCGGTTCGAGCGCATTCAGTCCTTCATTTCAGGTGTGCAGGAAGGACAATACAGCTATCAACTCTGGCAGGGGATCATCGGGTTCGGTAACGGCGGCGTTTTTGGCGTTGGGCCGGGAGAAAGCCGTCAACGCGATTTCTTCTTGCCGGAATCATACGGCGATTTTGTCTTCTCCATCATCGGAGAAGAGTATGGACTCATCGGTACAATGTTCTTCATGGCCGTTTTTCTGGTGTTCATGCTCCGTGGGTTCAAGATTGCGAAGTTTGCACGCGACGAGTTCGGCCGTATGCTCGCCGTCGGCATCACGAGCACGATTGCACTTTATGCGTTCATTAACGCCGGCGTGACGCTCGGCCTGCTGCCGACAACCGGCTTGCCGATGCCGTTTGTCAGTTACGGCGGGTCGTCGCTGATCTTTTCGTCGTTCGTCGTCGGCGTGCTGTTGAACATCTCCGCGCAAACGGACATGCACCCGCGCGCCACAAAGTTGCCCGACGGAGTGATGCCGGTAGAGCCGCTGCAAACGAAACCCGCGGGCGCCACGCTCGCGTCGCAACGCGGATGACTCCGGCTCCGCGCATTCTCATCGCCGCCGGCGGAACGGGTGGACATCTCTTCCCCGCTCTCGCCATGGCCGACGCAATCAAACGATTGAAGCCGGATGTGTGCGTGGTTTTCGTCGGCACGAAAAAGCGAATCGAATCGCGCGTCGTGCCGTCCGCCAAAGGCGGAGGGTTTGAGTTTCACACCATCTGGGTCAGCGGATTCGACCGCCGGCTGAAATTGAGCACGGTCGTGTTTCCGCTTAAAGTTGTCGTGTCGCTCGTTCAATCGTTCTTTCTCATCCGTCGCATGCGTCCGCAGGTGGTTGTCGGCACGGGCGGGTACGTAAGCGGGCCGGTGTTGTTTATGGCTTCGCTGATGGGTATCCCGACGGTCATTCATGAGTCGAACAGCTATCCCGGCGTCACCACGAGGCTCCTTGCGCGCAAGGTTGATCATGTGCTGATCGCCTTTGACGCCACCAAGCGTTGGCTCAGCCGCACCGATAACGTCGAACTTCTCGGCACCCCGACGCGCGCCGAGTTCGGCAGCCCCGACCTGTCGGGGCAGCGTGAAGGGCGTGCGGCGTTCGGTCTCGATCCCGACAAACCGACGGTGCTCGTGGTGGGCGGCAGCCTCGGCGCCGCATCCATCAACTCGGCCATCCTCTCGATGCTCGATGAGCTTTTAGCGCAGCGGGTTCAGTTCGTGTGGCAGACGGGTGAGGGGGATTTCGAGCGTGTACAGCAGGCAGTCGGCGAGCGTCGTGTTGGATGGGTCGGGCCGTTCATCGATGCGATGGAGCGCGCGTATGCGGCTGCGGATGTCGTTGTCTGCCGCTCGGGAGCGTTGACGCTGGCTGAGTTGACGGTTGTAGGGAAGCCGGCAATTCTCGTCCCCTATCCGCATGCAGCGGCGGATCATCAGACACTCAACGCCCGGATGATGGTTGAGGCCGGTGCAGCGGTGATGATACGGGACGCCGAGCTTTCGACTGGATTGCATGAAAAGTTGTTCAGCTTGCTGCACGACGACGAACGCAGAAGAGCGATGGCGGCGGCGAGTAAGGCCCTCGGTCGCCCCGAAGCAACACGGATGATTGCAGAAAAAATTCTTTCACTGGTCGCATGAACGTCGCCGTTCAACATTCGACACCGCGGGAGTCGGCCGGGCATTCCGGCGGACAGGATCAACCGCGCGCAGGCAAAGTGTTTCGCTACAAGCTCGACTTCTACTATCAGCAGACGTTGCTCTATCTCGTAACGCTGCTGGTGTACGTTGGGGTGTTCGGCAGTGTCGTCGAGAATCAATTTCTCGTTGTGCTCAACGACCCGATTGTCTACATCATTGTGTTGTTCGTTGTTGTATCGGCCGTTGTGTTGTTGTTGAACCGTCTACGCGATCGCAGGCTGATCGTTGAGCCAGAACGGTTGGTCTTCCATTCGCGCGACCGTGAGCAGGCTATAGCAGTGAAGGATATCGAGTGGATGCATATCGGTAAGGAATCGCTCGTGCAGACGGCCGGGCGATTCCAGCAGGTGGTCATCAAGGTGAAAGGCAGGCGACGGCCGTTCCGCATCCGTATCGGTCGCTATGAGCGCAGCGGTGAACTGCTCGCGGAGATGCAGCGCATTGCAGCGCGTGTGCCGAAGGGAAGGCGCCGGCAATTTGGCCTCCGCAGAAGAAAAACTGTGTAACCAATGTTTTCATCCATCAAGAAAATTCATTTTGTGGGAATCGGCGGTATCGGGATGAGCGGCATTGCCGAAATCCTGCTCGACCAGGGCTTCACAGTCAGCGGCTCGGATGTCGCTGCATCGGAAACCACCGAGCGTTTGCAGAAGTTAGGCGCTACCGTGTTTCAGGGCCACAAGCCCGAGCACGTTGCGCCGAATGTTGATGCGCTCGTGTATTCATCCGCCGTGTCGCTGGATAACACGGAAGTTCTCGAGGCGCGCCGGCGCAAGATTCCCATTATTCGCCGTGCTGAAATGTTAGCAGAGGTGATGCGCCTCAAGTACGGCATCGGCATCGCAGGAACGCACGGCAAGACGACAACGACGTCCATGATCAGCCTCGTGCTGATGGAAGGCGGACTCGACCCAACGGTCATCGTCGGTGGAAAACTCAGCGGTCTTGGCGGAACGAACGCGCGGCTGGGTAAAGGCGAATTCATCGTTGTGGAGGCCGACGAGTTCGACCGTTCGTTTCTCTCCATCACGCCGACCATCGCTGTGCTCACAACGCTGGAGACCGACCATCTCGATTGCTATCGCGACCTTGAGGACATCAAAGACGCATTCATCCAATTTGCGAGCAGGGTACCGTTCTACGGGTTTGTCGTGCTCTGTCTCGATGAGCCTGCGCTGCTCGACATCATGCCGCAGCTGAGCAAGAAAAAGATCATCACCTACGGCCTCAACCCCCAAGCCGATGTGCAAGCCGTGGAGATTCGGCATCGTGAGAATACATCGACCTTCACCGTCGTGCGCAGGCGTGAAGAGCTTGGTGCAGTCACACTCCAGGTGCCGGGGAAGCACAACATCCAGAATGCCCTCGCGGCCATCTCGGTGGGACTAGAGCTTGGCGTTCCGTTTGGAAGGATCAAATCGGGCATCGAACGATTCACTGGCGTCTACCGTCGCTGGGAGAAAAAGGGAGAGGTTAACGGCGTGGTGGTGTATGACGACTACGCGCACCATCCGACCGAGTGCCGGGCGACGTTGGAGGGCGTGAAAGCCGGCTGGCGTCGCCGCGTGGTGTGCGTGTTCCAGCCGCATCTCTTCACGCGCACGCGCGATTTCTATGAAGAGTTCGCGAAGGCATTTCTGCTCTCCGACGCCC
The DNA here is from genome assembly GCA_041695045.1 of Bacteroidota bacterium. Taxonomy (GTDB): domain Bacteria; phylum Bacteroidota; class Ignavibacteria; order UBA10030; family UBA10030; genus JBGFRR01. Next base: position 10,303 of record JBGFRR010000105.1, on the reverse strand, counting down.
TCGTTGTTACCGATGTCTATCCGGCGCGCGAGGAACCGATTCAGGGCATCACCGGCGAGCTGATTGTCGACGCAGCCAAGCGGTTCGGCCACAAGGAAGTGCATTATGTGCCGGACAAGAAACAAATTCCCGCGTTCCTGAAGTCGCACGTTCAGAAAGGCGACATTGTCGTCACGATGGGTGCGGGAGATATTTGGAAGTATGGCGAGGAGCTTCTGAACCTCATGAAGAAGTAACCATCGCGTTGATCAAGGAAGCAACAGATTGGGACGATGATTGCACTGGATGATATCAAGAACGTCTTCCGCGGCCACATTGCGCTCAACGAGCCGTTAGGAAAATACACCTCCATGCGTGTCGGCGGTCCGGCCGATTTCTACCTTGAGCCGGTCGATAAGGACGACCTTGTGAGCGTCATCTCCTATCTTCGGGAGCGCAGCATTCCATTCCTAATGCTCGGCCGCGGAAGCAACATGCTCGTGAGCGATGAGGGCGTTCGCGGCGTCGTCATCAACATTGAATCCGGCCTGTCGGATGTGCGGATGGAAGGAGATCTCGTGGTGGCAGAAGCCGGAGTGAAGCTGACGAAGTTTGTGGATTTCTGCATTCAGCGCGGGTTCGCGGGTGTGGAAATGCTCGCGGGAATTCCGGGCACGCTCGGCGGCGCGGTGGTGATGAATGCGGGCGCGCACGGCGGCGAGATTTCCGACCATCTCGTCGATGTGGAAGTGTTCAGCAAAGCTACGGTGCAGCGCATCAAGAAAGCGGATGCAGGGTTCGCCTACCGGACATCACGCTTTGCCGGCGACATCGTGCTGAGGGCGAGCTTTCGCCTGCCGAAAGGAGAAAAGGAGGAATTGATCAAGCGGCGGAGCGAGTATCTTCGCCAACGAAACCTCACGCAACCGACTGCCCTGCCGAACTCCGGCAGCATGTTCAAGAACCCCATCGGAAACTTTGCGGCAAAGCTCATTGAACAGGCCGGGTTGAAGGGCAAGCGCGTTGGCGGAGCGCAAATCTCCGAGAAGCACGCCAACTTCATCGTCAACCTTGGCAGCGCAACGGCAGCCGATGTGATGACGTTGATCGACCTCGCGCAGCGGACTGTGCATCAAAACGCAGGCATTCTCCTTGAGGTAGAAGTGAAACTTGTCGGGTTCTCGGAGGAGGTCAAGAACTCATGAGTGCGCGCAAGAACAAGGGACTGCTGTTGCTCGGGCTCCTGCTCGGCGTTGTTGCGTTGGTGGTTTCGTCGAGTTTGTGGAAGTCGAGCCTTACCGTGGGGCGCGTTGTTGTGGAGGGCAATCGAATCGTCGAAACAAATGAAATTCTCCAACTTGCTCAGGTACAGATTGGCGCGGCGATGAACGACCTCGACCTCACGCGCATCCAGAATCAGGTAGCGAGCAACTTCTTTATTAAAGAGGCTGTCGTGACGAGGGACTTACCGGCCACGGTGCGGATCACGGTTGTCGAACGAACGCTGCTGGCGATGGTGGTGGGCTCGAATATTCTGTACGTCGATGAGGACGGCGTCGTGCTGCCGCATTCGATTTCGCGTGAGATTTTCGACCTCCCAATTCTCAGCGGATGGCCGGATGCCGTTTCTCTCCGGCCCGGCACACGGGTCCGGCACGCGGGAGTTCGTGAGGCGCTCGACATCCTCGTCACCGCGAAGCTCGTGAGCAAGGAGCTGTTCCACATGATTTCCGAGGTGCGTTTGCGCAACGGCGGCGACGTCGTTCTCTATGGCGCCGAACGCGGCACGCCCATCCTGTTCGGCCGCGGGAATGTTGCCTCGAAACTCGTCCGGCTCGAAGCGTTCTGGAACGACGTCGTCCGCTCCCACGGGCCGCACGCGTTGCAGTATATCGACCTGCGGTACGACGATCAGGTCGTCGTTCGCTGGAATCCCTCCGCCTTAGGCGGACCATCATCCACCCCGCCAAAGGCGGGGTAATCTCTTGAGGTTTTCGTATGAGTCAACATGATATCGCTGTCGGTCTTGACATTGGCACAACGAAGGTGTGCGCCATCGTTGCGTCGCCCGATGAGAACAATCCCAACAAACTCAATATTCTCGGCATCGGCAAAAGCCCGTCGGATGGGCTGACGCGCGGTGTCGTAACGAACATTGAGAAAACCGTCCGCTCCATTCGCGCAGCCGTGGATGAAGCACAGGCACAGTCGGGGGTGCAGATCAACACCGTAACCGTGGGGATTGCCGGCGACCACATTCAAAGCTTCCAGAGTCGCGGCGTCGTTTCCATTTCACGGCCGGAGAACGAAATCACGAAGGAAGACGTCGAGCGACTGATCGAAGACACCAAGCGCGTTGCGCTTCCTTCCGACCGAAAAATCATCCACGTCATTCCTCAACAGTTCATTGTGGACGGTCAGGACGGCATCTATGAGCCCATCGGCATGTCGGGCGTGCGGATGGAAGCCATCGTGCACATCATCACCGGCCTCATCACGGCGGCGCAAAACATCTACAAATGCGTGCAGAGGGCAGGACTGCGGGTGAACGACATGGTGTTAGAGCCGCTCGCTTCGAGTTACGCTGTGCTTGATGATGAAGAAAAGGAAGTCGGCGTAGCGCTGCTCGATATTGGCGGCGGGACGACCGACCTCGCGGTGTTCGAGGAACGCACCATCCGTCACACGGCCGTCATCGGCATCGCCGGCAAGAAAGTAACGGACGATATCCGCAAAGGCTTCGGCATCCTGACCGAGCAGGCGGAGAAACTGAAGCGCGAAGCGGGATTTGCCTACGGGCCGGCGATTCTCGACAACGAGCCGATCATCCTGCCGGGCATCGGCGGTCGTCCTCCGATTGAAATCGACAAGCGCTTGCTCTGCCAGGTGATCCAGCCGCGCATGGAGGAAATTCTGGAGATTGCATCGATGGAGATCAAGCGCTCGGGGTACTCGAAGCATCTTTCCGCGGGCGTGGTGCTGACCGGAGGCGGCTCGCTCATCAAAGGCACCGCCGACCTTGCGCGCGAGGTGTTAGGGATGCCGGTGAAGATCGGCATTCCGATGGGCTTCAGCGCGGGGTTGGTACGGGAAATTGAGAACCCGATTTATGCGACGGGCGTGGGGTTGGTGGTGCATGAACTGCGCCACCGCGACCGCTCGGCCATCAAGCCGGAATCCTTTAACGGAAAAGGAGGCGGCTCGATTAAAAACATCATGAAGCGAATGAAGGAGTGGTTTGATGAGTTGTGAGAGGCGAGTAGTACGTAGCACGTAGGAAGTAGATAAGAATAATAGGGAGGAAGAGAACGTATGGGGGCGATGCATGACTTTCGAAAGTTAGATGTCTACAAGCGTGCATTGTTATTCACGAGAACGATTCGAAGAGTCACAGCGAAATTTCCAAGGGACGAAATGTTTGCCCTGACCGCACAGTATCGGAGAGCGATTGATTCAGTGGTGTTAAACATTTCGGAGGGGGCGGGAAGTGGGTCGAAGAAGGAATTCAGCAAGTTCTTGGGATATTCAATTCGCTCGGGGTATGAGTGCGGAGACTGCGCTGATATTGCTGCGGTGCAGAAATACATCACGAAGAAAGAGTACAGCGAACTGATTCAAGAAACCAATGAGATCGTTTCCATGCTGATTGGCCTGCAGCGCTCTTTAGAAGGGTAAACATCTTACTACTTCGTACTTTCTACTTTCATACTCTCATACTCTTGCGACGAACAAACACAAGCTTCCAAACCCACAACATCACCACAACAACAGGGAGGACCTACCGTGATAGAACTTGACATGTCTCATGCCCGCGGAGCGAAGATTCGGGTGGTTGGCGTCGGCGGCGGGGGCGGCAATGCCGTCAACAGCATGATCGACAAAGGACTGATCGGTGTGGATTTCGTGGCGATCAACACCGACCTCCAGTCGCTGGAGAAGAACAAAGCGACGCACAAGATTCAAATCGGCAAGAACCTGACCCGCGGGTTGGGTGCCGGCGCCGACCCCAGCGTTGGGCATCGGGCGGTGGAGGAAGATCGCGAGGAGATCGCCCGCGCGCTGACGGATAGCGACATGGTCTTTATCACTGTAGGCATGGGCGGCGGCACGGGCACCGGCGGTGCACCGTTGGTGGCGAACATCGCCAAGAGCGTCGGCGCACTCGTCGTGGGCATCGCCACGAAGCCGTTCCTGAGTGAAGGAAAGAAACGCCTCGCCCAAGCCGAGCTCGGCATCGAAGAGCTGAAAAAGCACGTCGATACGCTCATCGTCATCCCCAACCAGAAGCTGTTGGACATTATCGACCGGATGACGCCGTTAATTGAGGCGTTCGACATCGCCAACCAGGTGCTCTACAACGCCACGCGCGGCATCTCGGAACTGATCACCGTCCCCGGCTTCATCAATGTCGACTTTGCCGACGTGCGTACGGTGATGCGGGAGATGGGCGACGCGCTCATGGGGTCCGGTCGCGCATCAGGCGAGAACCGCGCGGTGGAGGCGGCACATGCGGCCATCTCGAGTCCGCTACTCGAAGGCGTGTCGATTGCCGGCGCGCAGGGCATCCTCGTCAACATCACGGGCGGCCGCAACATGTCGCTCTATGAAGTTGATGAAGCGACGAAGATCATCTATGAAACGGCTGGCAATGAAGCGAACGTCATCCTCGGCACGGTGATCGATGAGAAGTTGGACGACGAGCTTTCCGTCACGGTGATCGCTACGGGCTTCAACAAGAAGAGCGCGGTGGCCAGTCCGGCAAGCCGACCGGCGGCCAAGTTAGTGGACCGCATTCCGACGGGCGTCGCAGAGCTGCAGAAGTTGGACGAGCCGACGTACATGCGCCGCGGTATCGAGCTGCCGTTCGCCGCGGTGCGTGATGCACAACAGGAAAAGCAGAAGATCGATAAGGCGGATCCTGACAAACCCGCCTTCCTGCGCAAGATCATGGATTGAGTATCGTCCTGATCGAGAAGCAACGGTTCAATCGCTTGCCGTCGCCTCTATCACAGAGTCAGAGGCACAATCGCCTTTGACAGTTGAGTGATGCTTTTTATCAACAGCACGGCGGGTTGGTAGGCGAGCCGTTTGAACAACACATCGAGCGGTACGACGGCGTCGGTACCGTACCGCTGTATCTTTGTGTATCGAGTGGTTCCGGACCTCCCCTCCATGTAATCCAGCCCGCTGACGCGGGTTCGTGGTGTGATGGAAGTCTTCGTACGCGCCGCTGCCCATCGGATGTCCGGCTGAGCACAACCGCCCTCCCGCGGTTGCTTTCGCTCCCCCTTTTTTCTACATTCATTCCATGCGAATCGTTCTGCTTCTGATACTCTTGCCCTTCGTAGTTGCCGACGCACAAAGTCGAATCGAAAGCAAAGTGCGTATCGCCCGACTCAAGTACAGCGGCGGCGGGGATTGGTACAACGACCCCTCGTCGGAAACCAACCTCCTCCGCTTCATCCAGCAGCACACAACGATCGACATCGACCCGAAATACGAGTTCGTCGAACTTTCCAGCGACCGCCTCTTCGCGTATCCGATTCTCTTCCTGACTGGCCACGGCAACATCGTCTTCTCGGACTACGAAGTCGAGCGTCTTCGCACGTATCTGACGCGCGGTGGATTCCTGTATGTGGATGACGATTACGGCCTTGACCGCGCGTTCAGAAGGGAGATCAAAAAAGTCTTCCCCGATCAAGAGCTTGTAGAATTGCCGTTCAACTACGGCCTGTATCATGCGCATTTCAGTTTTCCCAACGGTGTGCTGAAGGTCCACGAGCACGACAACAAACCGCCGCAGGGGTTCGGGCTGTTCCATCAGGGGCGGTTGGTCGTCTATTATACGTACGAATCTAACCCCAGCGACGGGTGGGCGGATCCGGACATCCACAAGAATCCCGAGCCTCTCCGGCAGGAAGCGCTCCGCTTTGGAACGAACATTATCGTCTGGGCGTTGACGCAGTAGTGAGTGAACGATCAACCATACTGACAGAAATCCTTTCGCGCCTCGATAAGGTGCGTACGCTGCGATTGAAGGTGGAGCTCCAAGCTTCGTTCCTTCACTTTGGCGGGATTGCGCTCATTCTGCTTGTTGCCGCGGCGCTGCTCGAACTGATTTTCCTGCTTGATACGACAGCGCGCACGGTTCTCGCCGTCCTTGTCCTGTTTGTGTTCGTCGGGTTCGCGGCATGGTATGTGGTGCGACCGCTTCTGCGCGCAGCAGGTATCCTTCCCTCTACGAACGAGTACGAGCTTGCAAAACTCGTTGGCTTCCACTTTCCTGCTATCCATGACCGACTCCTCAACCTCCTGCAAATCCATCATGAACAGCAAGCCGGCACATCGCTTTACTCACCGGAGCTCATCGACGCGTCGTTTCAGGATATTGCCGGCTCGGTGCGAGAGCTCGATTTCCGCGATGCCGTCGACCGCTCGCCGATCGACCGGTCGGGGCGCTTCTTCGCCTTAGGCGTTGTCGCAACGCTTTTGCTGTTTACCGGAATGCCGCAGGGGATGTTCGGGTCGTTCGAGCGCTTGGTGTATTTCACGCGTGAATACACTTCCCCCGCGCGATTTGAGTTTGAAATTCTCCCTGGCGATCAAGAGGTGGTCAAAGGCGCCGATGTCGTTGTCTATGTTCAGGTCCATGCGCGCAGCGGTGTCGTCAATCGGAGAGAGCTCCGGCTCTACGCGCGGCTTGAGGGGCAGGTAGTGTTTGAAGAAACGCGCCTGCGTCCCGATTCCTTCGGCGTGTTCAGCACGACGCTGGGGAACATTCGCGGCACAACGGAATACTTCGTCCAGCTTGAAGACGTCCGCAGCGCCATCTATCGTCTTACTGTTGTCGACCGGCCGATGCTTCGACAGCTGCTGGTTCGTCTCGATTATCCACCCTACACCAAACTTCCTCCGCGCATGCAGGATGAGTTTGTGGGAGATCTTGCAGCCCTTCCCGGCACACGCGTCGCTGTCACCGGTTCTGCCAACAAACTTCTGCGTTCCGGCCGCATTGCGTTCTCCGACCGTTCGTCGCTCGCGCTCGCCGTCGATGGGCAGCGTTTTCGCGCTAACTTTTCTGTCGTCAGGCCTGTATCGTATCACATCGAAGTGAACGACACGGACAACCTCGCGAATACCGACCCCATCACGTATCAGATCACAGTGCTGGACGATGAGCATCCGAGTGTTGCCATCGTGCAGCCGGGGCGCAACATCGACCTTGCCGGTCACAAGACGCTGCCGCTGGTGATTCAGGCGAAAGACGACTTCGGCATCGCGCGCATGCGGCTTGGTTACCGGTTAGTGCACTCGAAGTTCGAGGAGCCTGCCGAGCGCCACACGTTTGTGGATATTCTGCTTGCCACGCCTTTAGCGGGGCAGGCCGGCCTTGCAGCGCACGTTGAAGTTCCATACACATGGAATCTCGCTCCGCTCTCACTCGTGCCGGAGGATGTCGTCGAATACTTCGCGGAGGTGTTCGATAACGATGTTATTTCCGGTCCCAAGAGCGCGCGCAGTCAAATATATCTCCTACGGCTGCCGTCGCTGGAGGAAGTCTTTACAGAGCTCGACCGCGGCCATGACCGCTCGATGGACGACCTGAAAACAGCGTTGGAGGAAGCGAAGAAGCTCAAGGACCACATTGAAGCTATCAATCAGGATTTCAAGCAGAACAAGCCGATCGACTGGCAGCAGCAGAAGCGCGCCGAGGAGCTTGCGAAGCGGTACGAAGAGCTTCAGAAAAAGTTGGATGAGGTCAAGGCGCGTGTCGATGAGATGGTTCAGAAGATGCAGGAACAGACGGTCCTCTCGCCCGAGACGATGGAGAAATACATGGAGCTGCAGCATTTGTTCAACCAGCTCAACTCAGCGGAGCTTCAACAGGTCATGAAGCAGCTCCAACAGGCGATGCAGAACGTCGACCGGCAGAAACTGCAGCAGGCGATGCAGCAGCTGACGTTCTCCGAGCAGCGGTTTCGCGAAAGCATCGAGCGCACGCTGAACCTGCTCAAGCGGATTCAGATCGAGCAGAAGTTGGACGAGGTAAAGAAACGTGCGCAGGAAATCGAACAACGACAGCGGGAATTGGAGGAAGCCTCCCGCTCGGACGACCCGCGTGAGCGCGACGACATCGCCCGCCAGCAAGAAGACCTCGTGCGCAAACAGGAGCACCTCGAGATCGAAGCCGAAGACCTGTACAATCGGATGCGCGAGTTTTTCACAGAAATGCCCGCCGACCAGTTAGAGAAGCACAACCGTGAGCTGCAACAGCAACAACTTGGACAGCAGATGCAGCAAGCGGCTGAACATCTGCGAGGCGGCCAGCTTCAGAGCGCACAGCAACTTCAGCAACAGATCGCCCAACAGGTGCAGCGCTACGCTGAGCAGCTCGACCAGCTTCAGCAGCAGATGCTTCAGCAGCAATCGCAGTACATCCTCAACGAAATGCGCCGCGCCATCAACAACCTGTTAGAGCTTTCCAAGCGACAGGAGGCGCTCAAGCAGCAGGCACAACAGGCTCCGCCGAACTCTCCGCAGCTCCGACAGAACGCACAGGAGCAGATGCGCGTGCTGCAAGACCTCGGCAACGTGGTGAATGGGCTTGGCGAGCTCGCGCAGCGCTCGTTTGCTGTCACGCCGGAGATGGGACGCTCCATCGGCGAAGCGATGATGCGTATGCAGAATGCCTTGCGCGCGCTCGACACGCGCAGCGGCAATCAAGCGTCGCAGGAGCAGGGGGGTGCGATGGCAGCGCTGAACCAGGCGGCAACGCAAGTGCAAAATGCACTCCAGCAGCTTATGCAGGGAGGCGGCGGAGGGATGGGAAGTCTCATGCAGCAACTTCAACTGATGGCGGGCCACCAGATGGGCATCAACATGCAGACGCAAGCGTTGGGTCAAGGCTCGCTCGGCATGGAGCAGGCCGCACAAGCGGCGCGATTAGCAATGGAGCAGGAAGCGATTCGGAAGTCGTTGGAACAGCTCGACCGCGAGGCCAAGGCGAGCGGAGAGCAACAGCGCATCCTGGGCGACTTGGGAAAGATTGCCGAAGAGATGCGCGAGGTGGTGGAGAATTTGCAGCAGCAGAATGTCAATCCGGAGACGCTGAGGAAGCAGGAGCGTATCCTCTCGCGCATGTTGGATGCAGCGCGGTCGATGCGCGAGCGCGACTATGAGCAACGACGGCAAGGACGCACGGCAACGCAGTTCACGCGGCGAAGTCCGGCCGACCTCGACCCCGCGGCATTGGATGGAGCGAACCGCCTGCGGGAGGATTTGCTGCGTGCGTTGGAGCAGGGATACTCGAAGGATTATCAGGAACTGATACGGAAGTACTTCGAGCTACTCCAGAAGGCACAGAGGGACTTTAGATGATAAACCGTGCCGCTGTAATTCTCGCGATGATTCTCCTCCACGGTGCTGAAGGTCAAACACTTTTTGCCTCAGGCTCCTGCTGTGTGCTCTCATCGAGCGACCGGCGCCAGTCGACGGTTGCGGTCATCGGCTCGCTCGCGTGGAGTCATGAACACCTGGGGAGAAGGGTGTACGACTTTTCCCAGCGGGCGGTGATTCTCAAAGGCACGTATCCACTGAGCGAGGCGCTCTTTCTCAATGCACAGACGGGAATTCCTGTTTCGACGTCGCTTTCTTCTTCATCCGGTGTTCAGGAGGGAAGAGGAGGCTTTCTCTACTCCCTGAGCTTGCGGCGTACGGGGGTGGGCGAATCTACTAGGCCGAAATCGATTGCGTGATGATGCGACAGGTGTTGTTGCGGAGGGAGACCGGGAGGGGAATTTCAGTCCTCCCTTCGGCTTTCGCGTCAACCCGTGGGAGCGCATCGGGCTTATCGCTGAAGGCTCGCTTGGTCATACCCGCGTCGTCAGTGTAACGGCAGCGTTTCGCCTGTAGCAGGAGAAAGATTAAGGAGATTGATCGCAATCTCATTCCAACCACACTGTGGGCGCTGCAGTCAGGAAATCCACGAACGGTATTCCATTCTCATCAACAAGAAGTGACCGGTACGGACGGACTTTCTTTGCAAACGTGTCCATGCCTGCTAAGCTTTCTCGCGGTCGTCCGCTTTTTACTTCATCGTTCCGCGTAACGTGGGCTCATCAGCGGAGATATAGTGAGAAGGTGGCTTGAATTTTTCCAACACCTGGTGGGCGATGGTCGTTTTACCGGATTGTCGCGGTCCCGCGAGAACCTGAATAAAGCGCCGTGGTTCCTGAAGTCGGTTCAGGAGAGTCTGATACTGACGCCGTCGATAGGCGACGGGGGAACCTGCCATACTTTTTGCTCAGTGTATTGAGTAAATTTA